>CAYRXL010000076.1:0-8229 GCA_964428295.1 uncultured Alphaproteobacteria bacterium | reverse complement strand
AATTTTAAATTTACAAAAGTAGACATTTCTAAAAAAAATTCTTTGATCAAGGGAATTGATAAAATAAAAATTAATAAAGTATGTCATTTAGCAGCTCAAGCAGGAGTAAGGTATTCTTTAGAGAATCCTTCGGCATATATATCCTCTAATATGTCAGCATATCTTGAGGTGCTAGAATTCTGCAGAAGTAGGGCAATTCAAAAACTGGTTTATGCTTCCTCTAGTTCGGTATATGGAAGTAATTTAAAAATACCTTTCAAGGTTTCAGATCCAGTAAATAATCCAATTTCTGTCTATGCTGTTACTAAGAGGAGCAATGAATTAATGAGTGAAGCTTATGCACACCTCTTCAAAACAAATATAATAGGACTTAGATTTTTTACCGTTTATGGTCCATTAGGCAGACCAGATATGGCTATTTGGATTTTTACTGATGCAATACTGAAAGATAAAACAATAACAATTTATAATTATGGTAAAATGAAAAGAGATTTTACATATATAGATGATGTTGTAAAAGGAACATTGTCAGCTTTAGACTATGAATTTAAAGATGGAGACAAAAAAAATCATAAAATATTTAATTTGGGTAATAATCGACCAGTTTCTATTATGTATTTGATTAAAGTCATCGAAAAAATTGCAAATAAAAAAGCTAAAAAGAAATTTGTTGGAATAATGCCTGGAGATGTTCCTTCGACTTATGCTGATATATCTGAAAGCAAAAAAGAATTAAATTTTCAACCATCGACTAAGCTAGAAGATGGAATTTCAAATTTTATTTCTTGGTATAAAGATTATCATAGGATAAATTAAGCAAATATTCATTTATTATGTAGTTTGTTAAGCTTATCTATTCTAGATTTAGGTTGATCCGTTTGGTTCTTGCTTTTCCATTCATCATATGGCATTCCATATACCAATTCCCTGGCATTATCATAGTTTATAGTTTCACCTATTTTTTCTGCTTCAGATGAATACCATTTTGAAAGGCAATTTCTGCAAAAACCTCCAACTTCCATCAAATCTATATTTTGAAACTTAGGGTTTTCCTGAAAGTGTTTTATAAGCCTTCTAAAAGTTGCAGCTTCTATTCTAGTAGTTTTGTCATCGTTCATGTTTAATCCTATATATTAAAAATATAATATTAGATAATTTATAATAAAGTATTGCATAATTAAACAACAAAAATTATTAATTTGAAATAAGTAGTGATTTATATAAGATTCATACAAATGATAATAAGTGATAAGATCTTACTAACAAAATTATTTAGATCAGCTATAAAAGCTGCAAAGCCAAAGTACGTGATATCAAAGCATCTTCCTCAGAAACCCAAAAAAGGAAAAATTATAGTAATAGGAGCAGGGAAAGCATCATCAGCAATGGCAACTGCTATAGAAAAAAGTTGGGGATATAAAAATTTAAATGGGATAGTTATAACACAAAAAGGATATAGAACTCAGACTGAATCTATAGAAATAATAGAAGCTTCTCACCCATTTCCTGATGAAAGAGGATTAAAAGCAACTAGAAAAATTATCACACTTTTAAATGATCTTTCTAGTGATGATAATGTAATATGTTTGTTTTCAGGTGGAGGATCTTCGCTGTTAACTTATCCAGCTCAAGGAATATTATTGAGAGAAAAGATATATTTAACTAAATCACTTCTTAAGTCTGGAGCAAATATTTCTGAAATTAACTTTGTAAGAAAACATATTTCTAGAGTAAAGGGTGGAGGAATTGCAAAAATTGCATATCCTGCAAAATTATTAACTCTCCTAATTAGCGATGTTCCAGGAGATGATTATTCTGTAATAGCATCTGGTCCTACTATACCATTTAATAGGGATTATAAGGTCGCATTAGATATAATAAAAAAATATAAAATAGAAAAACCATCATCAATAATTAAATATCTTCATGAGAGAAGCAGAAGGAATTATAATAGAGAAGATAGTTTATTAAAATTTAAAAATAGAAATAAAATTAGTATCTTATCTAAATCTCAAGATGTATTAGTTGCGGCTTCTAATAAAGCAAAGTCATTAGGTATTAAACCAATTATATTGAGCGATTCTATGCAAGGCAGTTCGAAGGATTTAGCATTATTTCAGTCGGCAATAACTAAACAGTTTTTGAAATTTTCTAGAAAAAGAAAAAAACCGATAGTACTTCTTTCCGGTGGGGAAACAACAGTAGACCTAAGTGAATCTATATATAATAAATGTAAAGGAGGCCGTAATTCAGAATTTTTACTAGCTCTTTCAATAGAAATGTTTCCTTTTAAGGAGTATTCTGCTATAGCCTGTGATACTGATGGAAGGGATGGCACTGAAAATAATGCAGGAGCATTTATAGATGATAAAACAATATTACGAGCTAGAAAATTAGATTTAGATCCCTTGAGGTTTTTACGTACGCATAATTCTTATAAATTCTTTTATAGATTGAACGATTTGATTGTTTCTGGACCAACTTACACCAACGTAAATGACTTTCGCGCAATAATGATAAAATAATTAGATTTGTTGCCCTATTTGTTTTCTTAAACTTTCTAATCCTGGAGATAATTTTATTCTAGGATATATATTTATTAGATTAATAATAATTTTTTTAGCTTTTTCCTTTTTTCCTTGATAGGCGTATATCATTGCCAATCCAGATAATGCACCAAAATGTCTAGGTTCGAGGTTTAAAGTCATGGTTATATCTGATATAGACTTTTCAAAATCATTCATTAAATAATATACTGTAGCCCTTTTGTTCCATCCTTCTGCGTAATTAGGGTCCATTTTAATTATTTTTGAGAATCCTGCTAGTGCTGAAATAGTATTCCCTGAATGCATTTTTTTTACTGATTGATTCATGAGTGCTGAGACCTGAGGATTATTATTTTTGTACCATATATGCCATATTCTTCTTTCTACTTCTACATAATTTTTTGATGTTCTTAGATCATTAAAGAGAGTTTTTAATTCAATATTTTTTTGATCAGCTATAGAAACTGAAATATTTATGAACAAAAGAAATAATAATAAAAAATAAACTTTTAAGATAAAATTACCCCTGCCTAGCTTTGAGCCTAGGATTTTTCTTGTTAATAACCAAAAGTTTCCCTTTACGCCTAATCAAACGACAGTTTTTATCTCTTTTTTTGGCACTTTTTAGGGAACTTAAAACCTTCATATATGTTCTCTTAAAAATTAAAAGATACATATTAAGAGCAATTTTTGTAAAAAGTCAATGCCGTTTATTTTTTTCCTAGTCTATATAGTATTATATAAAAGACAGAAGCAGCTAAAACAGTTACCAGACCTTCAGTTCCTAGCATAGAGGATATTGATTGAAAATTTGTTGCAATATCTACTGGAACTTTTCCTGCCTTATCCCCTAAAAGTAGAAAAATTACTAGTCCTGTTAAGGATAGCAAAAATAACACCTCTAAAGTTATTCTAAGAATTGTTTTTGCATTATTTAAAAATAAAAGAATATTTTTCAAGTTAACACCACATTAAAGATACTGTAGAGAGGATCGCACTACTCTTCTTAATTATCTTAGTAATACGATCCTCCAAGACTATTTAAAGTTACGACAACGTTCGTTTGTTAAATAACCATAGAATTACACCTATGGTAATCAGGCCTGCCAATCCAGAATTTCCTAGACTGGTAACCAATCGAATTATGTTGTCAACAGCAGACCCAAAGAATGGTAAGTTAGGACCAATCAATATGCTCAGAGCGATGGCTAAAGCTATAAGCATCAGTCCTATCTCTGTTAAGCCTGCTATCCAACTTTTTACGTTATTTATCATATAATCTCCCCAGTAATATGAATAATCTAAATATTGTGTCATAAATTATAAAAAAATCAATATCTAGTATTATTTTTTTTAATTATTAGTATATTGTACTAAATTAAATTTTTTAAGCAAACACATAGAGGTTAATATGACTAAAATTATTAGACTTCATCATAGTGCTTATAGGTGTAAAGATTCAGAAAAAACTAGAATCTTTTATGAAGATTTTTTAGGTATGCCTTTAGTAAAGACTCTGAAAATTGAAAATAGTAAAACTAAAAGGAAAATCACAGTGCTCCATACTTTTTATCAAATGTTTGATGGATCTCACATAGCTTTTTTTGAAGAGCCTTTAGAATATTTTGAATTTAAATCACAAAGAGATTACGATTTGCATATTGCTTTAGAAGTAGAAGAAAATACTTTAGAATATATGTATAAAAAGGGAATAAATAGCAATGTAAGCACTCGAGGTATCGTAGATCATGGTTTTATAAAATCTATTTATCTCAGAGATCCGAATGGATACGTAGTTGAACTAACGACTAAAACTTCAATGGGAAAGAATAAAAAAACAGAAACGTCTGCTCATCATACTCTTAAAAAGTGGCAAAAGAGCAAACCTAGGTCAGTCTATTAACAACATTTGTTCTATTGCCATGAAAATTTTTTCTTAGATGGAAGGTCAAAACCTGAAATTAATTTTTCACCGAATCAAAGGCATATATACCATTTAGAAAGTCATTCCGATCTTGATATTGAGCCAACTTTAAGTTGTGGTATATTCCAACCGATGCAAAGATCAACTATTGTTGTATCCTCTGATTCTCCAGATCTGGCTGACATGATAGTGCCAATTCCCAAAGATACAGAGGTATCTACTGCCTCTTTTGTTTCTGATATAGTCCCAATTTGGTTTGGCTTTATTAGAGCACAATTAATTGCATTCTTTTTTACTGCACTAATGATCGCACTTTTATCAGTAGTTATAAGATCGTCACCTACTATTTGTAAATAATCAGGAGTAGTTTTTTTTAATTCTGAGAAAGAAGAATAATCGTTTTCATTGAATGGATCTTCAATAGAAATTATAGGATAATGTTTGATCCAATTTATTATTTTTTCTAAGAACTGTTCAGGATGTAATGTTTTTTGACCCTTATTTAATTTATACTTTCCATTTTTATAAAAGTTGCTTGCAGCTACATCAATAGATATAGAGACGTCTTGCAGAGGAATCAGACCTGTTTTTTCTATTACATTGGTTAAAAATTCTAAAGCAGATTCATTGTTTTTAAATAAAGGCCAATATCCTCCCTCATCTGCAACTCCATATAATCTGCCTTCTGAGTCTAATATTTCGCCAGCTTTTCTGTATATGTCTGATACCCATTCCAAGGCTGTTATATAATCAGGTGCATTGTTTGGTATTATCATTAGATCCTGAATATCTATTGAATTTTTTGCGTGAGCACCTCCTCCTAAAATTTGAATTTCAGGCAAAGGGAGTGAAGCATTTTTGTTAGTATTAAGATAGTTCCAAAGATCGAGATCCTGGGAATTAGCAGCCGTTTTGATTGCTGCCATTGATACAGCTATTGTGCTATTTCCTCCCAGGTTTGATTTGTTCTTGGTACCGTCAAGATCAATTAATGTCTTATCAACTTTTTTCTGGTCTTCTATATTTAAACCTATCATTGCGTTTTTAATTGTATTATTTACATGAAAAATTGCCTTAGTAACTCCCAGCCCATCATGAGATTTATCCATATCCCGTTTGTCATGTGCCTCCCTTTGACCTTTTGACGTTCCGGCTGGTGCTATTGCCCTTCCAATGTGTCCACTTGTTGTTATTACTTCAGCTTCTATTGTAGGTTTACCTCGGCTATCATAAACCATTCTTCCTTTAACATTTTTAATTACTTCTGCCAATGAATCGTTCCCACAGATTTTTTAGTTCGTCGAAATTTTTTATTTTATTGTTTAAAATTTTAATAGCTAGGTTTCTTCCTAAAGTTTTATGCGTCTTTTTAAAATATTCAACTGGAGATTTTCCATCTACTCTAGCTAAAATAAGTATAGGAAGCATTTTTATTATTCTGCTTTCCAGATTATTTATGCTTTCCCAACTAACTTCTTTAAAATATATTTGCAAAAAAATGTCACATAATTTAACAAAATTTTTATTATGTGATTCTTTAATAAAATATAAACTTTTTAATATAAAATGATTTATACAAAAAGCTATATCAAAAGCTGGGTCTCCCCAATTAGTGCATTCTGCATCCAATATGATAGGGTCTCTTTTAGATATTAATATATTTTTTGGACTTAAATCACCATGAATTAAAACCTTTTTGTTACTTTTTATGCTCTCTATTTGATTAAATATTGTAGATGAGAAATCTGGATAAACTTTGGCAACAAATTCAAAATAAGGTTCTATTCTTATAGAATTAAATATCTTATCATTTGAAAATGATAATGATAGACTCTTTTTTTTAGCAGTATTATTGTGAATAAGCGAAATTGTTTTTGAAACTTTTATAGCTTGACTAAAGTTTATATGCTTTTTAAGCAAGTCTTCCTTCCAGGTTCTGTAAGTTTTTGGATCATACCAATTCATGGCAAAAACATTGTCGGCAGGGTTATGACCATGTATATGAGGAACTGGGTTAGGGGCTAATTCCCTTACTGTATTTAAATACTTTACTTCATATTGATTTCTTACTTTTGGTGCTCGCCAATTTTCTTTAACTTTCAATTTGTCTAATGACTTTTTGACACAAAAACTATACTTCTCAGAGTGTATTGCCCATATATCTGATGATACGCCACCGTCTAATTTTTCATATCTAATCTTTTCATTCTTTTTTATTAGTTTAAATTTTTTACTGGCTTCCAGAATATTCTGAGGAAGCACTTATTTATTCTCTATGAGAAGCACTGGATCTTTTTCCATGGGTTTCATTGGGCCAGATATTATGGCTCCTACTTCAACCACTATAGTATTATATGACAATGACCCCTTTACTTTTCCTCCTTTACAAACTTTGAGTTCTTTTACTTCACCATTGCCTGTAAATTCACCAAATATTTGAAGTGAATTACAATTCAAATTACCGTCTATTTTACCATTGGGTCCTATTTTTACGTCATTTGCTTTGACGTTTCCTTTAATTAGTCCATGTACATCTAGTGTGCAGTCAGCATTTAGGGTACTGCCTTTTTCGATGGTTATCTTAGTTCCTGCTGCTATACTTGATATCCCATTAGCTAGCTTTTTAGATCGCATATTATTCTCCTAAACTAATAAATAAATTTAACACTTAATAAAAAAAATCGCGATAACAATTTTAAAATAATTATTTTGGCCTTCTTTTAAATATCCCAATTGATAGTACTTCCATTACTAAATTATTATTTTGATTGTATGCTTTATGCTTCCATTCTATTATACCCCTTGTATTATTACTTTTGGAAATTCTTTTTTTATTTACTTTTATATCTAAAGTTATCTTTGAGTTTGCATGAACGGGGTTTGGCCATTTTATTGAATTAATTCCTGGTGACCCTAAACTTGCTGATTTTGATAGAACTTCATCACAAAACATTCTCATGGCAATGCAACATGTATGATATCCAGAAGCGATAATACCTCCATAAATACTTTCTTTCGCTACATTTTTATTAACATGAAAATATTGTGGGTCCCACATGTTCGCAAAATTAATTATTTCTTCCTCAGAAACTAATCTAGGACCAGCTTTAAATACTTTTCCTTTATCAAAATCTTCGTAAAATAATGTCTTCATTTTATATTCCTATTAAGGTATTTTTTTATATCATTAAATATAAAAATGCTATAATAAATCTAAAATAAATATTATAAATTTTGAAAGAAAAAATATGTTTAGAGGTATTGAGGATTGTCACAATCCAGAAGATTTTAGAAAATTAGCTAGGAAGAAAATGCCGGGTCCCATAATTCATTAAATAGATGGTGCAGCTGATGATGAGATCACAAGAAAGAGGAATACAACTTCATATGAGGAATGTGACTTGGTTCCAAACGTCTTGTCTGGAGTAAAAGACATCGATATGTCTGTGGAACTAATGGGGACTAAAATAGGAATGCCTCTATTTTGCTCTCCTACAGCTCTTCAAAGGCTATTTCATTACCAAGGAGAGTTAGCAGTTGGTAGAGCTGCACAAAAATTTAGTACAATGTTTGGGGTATCATCGCTAGGAACTGTAAGTTTGAAAAAAATATCGTCGGAAATTAAGTCACCCAAGATTTTTCAATTCTATTTTCATAAAGATAGAGGACTTAACAATGCTATGGTGGAAAAATGTAAAGAAGCTAATTTTGATGCTATTGCCTTATCGGTTGATACCATAACTGGCGGAAATAGAGAAA
>CAYRXL010000075.1:0-8328 GCA_964428295.1 uncultured Alphaproteobacteria bacterium | reverse complement strand
ATCCAGGATGTATTGCATCAGCATTTGTTAATTCTGCAGCCGATATTATAGCTGGAATATTTAAATAACTTTTTGAACTTTCTGGTGGACCTATACATATTGCTTCATCTGCAAATTTAGTATGAAGAGAAAGTTCATCTGCTTTTGAATAAATTGCTACACTTTTAATATTTAGCTCTCTGCATGCACGAATTATTCTTAAAGCTATTTCTCCTCTATTGGCAACAAGAATTTTATTAAACATGAACTTATTCAGGTAAAATTAAAAATAAATTTTGATCATATTCCACAGGAGTCCCATCAGTAATTAGAATTTGTTTTATTGTGCCATTTATTTCAGATTCTATATTTAAATCAATTAAGGTTGTTCATAAATTACAACAGCATTCGTTGGAAGAACAAAGTTTTAATTTTAATAAAAAAAATAACTTAGAATCTAAAAATATTAATGAAGTAATCAATGAAGAAGAAATAAAAGAAAATAATAATTCTAAAAAACAACATCTATTGGGTTTAGCTAAAGTACAACTTTATAAAACTTATATAGTATCTCAAACAAATGATGGAATAATTATTGTTGATCAACATGCAGCGCACGAGAGATTAGTGCTTGAAAATATTAAAAAGCAATACTTTAAAAAAAGAGTATCATCC
This sequence comes from uncultured Alphaproteobacteria bacterium, assembly GCA_964428295.1. Lineage (GTDB taxonomy): Bacteria > Pseudomonadota > Alphaproteobacteria > TMED109 > TMED109 > CAYRXL01. The sequence continues at coordinate 7,674 of CAYRXL010000075.1, read as the reverse complement.
CAGGTGCTTTTAGTTCCGGAAATAATAGAGATGAAGGAAAAAGCTGAAATATTATTGGAAAACTCTGTTCAATTGAAAAAATTAGGTTTAGTAATAGAAAGTTTTGGTGAGGAAACATTAATTGTAAGGGAAACACCAGCAATATTAGGAAATTTAAATACTAAAGATTTGCTTAATGATTTAGCTGATAATATTGTTGAGAACGGAAATTTAGATATGCTTGATGAAAAAATAGAAGAAGTGTTTTCTACAATGGCTTGTCATAATAGTGTTAGGGCAGGAAGGATTCTTAGAAATGAAGAAATGAATGCGATCTTGAGAGAGATGGAAAACACTCCCAATTCAGGTCAGTGTAATCATGGAAGACCAACATTTGTAGAATTAAAACTAAAGGATATAGAAAGATTGTTTGGTAGAAGCTAGGGATTACTGCCTAAAAACTCAATTTTTGTATTACCATATATCCTAGTTAATACTTGTTTAAAATTTTTTGGTAAAATTAATTCTTCTTCGGATGAAATTTCACAAATAATTAAAGGGTTATGACTTAGCCAGCCTTTCTCTGAAGCTTTTATAAGTATTTCAGATGTATAACCGCTTAAGTAGGGAGCATCAATAAAGTATAATTCGTGAATTCCTATATTTTCTCTTAGTTCGAATGAGTCATTATTTATTACTCTAGTTTGTTTTGAGATTTTTAAGTTGGAAATGTTCTTTTTGATGTTTTCAGAAACATTAAAGTCTTTTTCAATCAGCGTTGCAAAACTGGCTCCTCTTGATATAGCTTCAAATGAAAATGCACCTGTTCCTGCAAATAGATCAAGAATGTTAATGTCTTTTAAAAAGTTATTTTTAAAAAATCGATGCAATAATATATTAAATATAGACTCTCTTACTTTTTCTGATGTTGGTCTTATGTTTTTGTTATTTGGATAGTAAATTTTTCTAGACCTAAATTTTCCTCCTACTATCCTCATGTTAATTAACATGCTTACTGAGTAAGCTTTTATTAATTGCTGTCTCTCTAAATTCACCTATAGCTATATTGCCTAACTTATATGGCCCATAGGCAGTTCGTACTAATTTACTTATAGAATATCCATATTTTAAAAACAATTTTCTAATTTCTCTGTTTTTTCCTTCAGATAGTATTATTTCTACCCAAGTATTAGATTTGCTTGATCTGAGTATCTTCAGACTAAAAGGTTTATAAATTATATTATTTATCTTTATGCCATTCATAATTTTATCTACCATGGTATAATTTAGATCCCCTCTTATCTTTACTTTATACTTTCTTTTAATTTTTGAATTAGGATTTTCTAGAAATGTTTTTAGTTTTACATTGTTAGTAATTAATATTAGACCTTGTGAATTAAAATCTAGCCTTCCTACGGCATGAAGTTTTCCAATTTTTTGAGATTTTAGTTTTTTAGGAAAAAAGTCATAAACTTTTATTCTTCCTTTCGGGTCACTATGAGTGGTAATAACACTCCTAGGTTTATTAAATAAAAACAACTTGTATTTAATATAATTTTTGACTATTAATCCATCTATACGTAAAATATCGTCATATTTGATTTTGGTTGACAAATTAGTAACAATTTTTCCATTGACATTAACTTTTCCATTAATTACTAGTCTTTCTGCTTCTTTTCTAGAGCTATATCCTTTATGAGAAATGTGAGTTGCTATTCTCAAGGGCTTATACATTTTTGTGATCTCTAGCAGCCTTTATAAATCTTTTTAAAATATTTTTGTCACTGGAGGTAATTAAGAATTCTGGATGCCATTGTATACCTAGGCAAAAGTGTTTTTCATTATCTTCTATCCCTTCTATTATGCCGTCATTTGCCATAGCACATACTTTCAGACCATTTCCTAGTCTATTTACAGATTGGTGATGAGCGCTGTTAACATTAATTTTTCTTTTTTTTACTATATTCTCTAATAATGTATTAGGAACTATAGTTACTTCATGGCTAGTCTGATCCCTTGGATTTGTTTGTTCGTGGTTAAGGGATTTAGGCAAATCTTTTGCTATATCTTGAAATAAACTTCCTCCATAAATTACATTCAACAATTGTTCTCCTCCGCATATACCAAGTATAGGGATATTTAATTGGAGAGCCTGAAGTGTAACATCTAATTCAAAATCTGTTCTTTTCTTTTTAGTGACTATATTTTTATACTTAGTGGTCTCAGAAAAATAAGAAGGATCTATATCAAAAGCTCCTCCAGAAATTACTAATCCGTCAATTAGGCTAAGCATGTCAGGGATTAAAGTATTTTCATGAGGTAAGGGTATAGGAATCGCATTCATTTTAGATATAGCACTACAGTAGTTTTGTCGTAATGCATACCAAGGAAATTTAGAATATGTCTTATTTTCTTCATAATCCATAGTAATCCCTATTGTAGGTTTATTATGTATATTTTTCTTCATAAAATAAAGAATACCCTTTACCATTAATTCAAACAATATGATTATTTTATGACTAATTGAGGTTGAATTGAATACTTATATGTCAAAAATTATACGAGCTGCATTTCAAGAAGCTAAGATTGCAGGGTCTAAAGGAGAAATTCCTATTGGTGCTGTAGTTTTTAAAAACAATGAAGTTGTCTCTAAGTCTGGAAATCAGGTTGAGAAAAATAATGATCCCTTAGCTCATGCTGAGATAATTGCAATGAAGAAGGCTTCCAAATTACTTTCTATAAAGCGTTTGCATGAATACGATATGTATGTGACTTTGGAGCCATGTATAATGTGTGGTCATGCAATATCTTTATTTAGAATAAAAAGATTGTATTTTGGAGCATATGATAATAGCTGTGGAAGTTCTCAAAAAAACTTCAGAAAATCAAATATGATTAAGAGCAATGATTTTTCTACAGAGATATATGGGGGGATAGGGGAAGATGAATCAGAAGAGATTATAAAAAAATTTTTTAGAACTTTAAGAAAAAATTAATTTAATTTAGTATTACTAAAAAATTAGTGGGAATCAGAATCAAGGCCTATGTCTTTTCTATAGAATGAACCGCTCCATTTAACAAGTTCTAGGTCGTTGTATATAGTTTTTCTGGCATTTTCAATTGTGTCAGATAATGTAACAAAATTTAGAACCCTTCCTCCATTTGTGAGCAATTTATAGTCTCTGTCATATTTTGTACCTGCGTGAAATATATTGCTATGTTTCACTTTTTCTATTCCTTTTATTTCTAGGTTTTTTTTATATTTTCCTGGATATCCTTTTGAAGCCATTATAACACATAATGATTTTTTATCACTAAAGGCAACCATCTTATTTTTTAATTTTCCTTCTATTCCGGCCATACAAAGGTCTAGAAAATCTGATTTAAGTCTTGTTAATATTGACTGGCACTCGGGATCTCCAAGTCGAACATTAAACTCTATAAGTTTAGGAATTTGGTTTTTAATCATCAATCCTGCGTATAAAAATCCTTTGAAAGGTGTATTTCTTTTATTCATAACTCTTAAAGTAGGTGTTATGATTGTTTCCATAATTTTATTACTCAAGTTACTGTCAATTATAGGAGAGGGAGAGTATGATCCCATGCCTCCAGTATTTGGTCCAACACCAAAATCACCAACCCTTTTATAGTCTTGTGCATTTCCAAAGGGAATAGCATTATCACCATCGCATATAGCAAAAAAACTTGCTTCTCTACCTTCTAAAAACTCTTCTATAATTATTTTTTTTCCTGCAGATCCAAAAATACCTGAGAAACATTTATCTGTTGCCTCTTTGGCTTCTTCAAAATTATTAGCTATAATGACTCCTTTGCCGGCCGCAAGACCATCAACCTTAATCACTGTAGGGTAGTTTGAATTTTTAAGATAAGTAATAGCATCACTATAGCTTTTAAAAATTTCCCATTTTGCTGTAGGAATATTTGCTTCCATACATAAGTTTTTAGTAAAAATTTTAGATGACTCTAGTTTTGAAGCTTCTTTAGATGGGCCAAAGGCTTTTATAAAATCTTTATTAAGTTGATCTACTATTCCGTTGGCTAGTGGTATTTCGGAACCTGGCACTACTAAATCTATATTATTTTCCTTGCAAAATTTTACTATCTGAAAGTTTTTATCTAGATCAATGGATTTAACTTTAGCAATATTTTGTATACCTGCATTTCCTGGGATACACCATAAACTAGATAAGTCTTTTGATTTTGATAGGGCTGAACAAATAGAATGTTCCCTTCCTCCGCTTCCTAAAACTAGAACTTTCATATTATCCTCTTTCAATATATTATAGTAAAATATAATAGTTTTTTTCAAATTTTATTATAAAATGATCTTGACTGATATACTGAATATACCAGAATTTACTGTTAGTGAACTAGCAAATTCTATACAAAAAACTTTGCATAGTGAGTATTCTCACGTTAGAGTTAGGGGAGAGATATCAGGTCTTAATACACCTCCATCAGGACATTATTATTTTTCTTTAAAAGATGAAAATTCAAAAATTAACTCTATAATATGGCGTACCACCTCTCATAATCTACAAGTTACTATTGAAGACGGTATAGAAGTAGTAGCAACAGGAAGAATCTCAACTTATGCCCCAAGGTCAAATTATCAACTTATTATAGATAATTTAGAAATTGCAGGTGAAGGTGCTTTATTAAAATTAGTTGAAGAAAGAAAAAAGAAATTAGAAAAAGAAGGATTGTTTCACTCTGATTTAAAGAAAAAGATCCCCTTAATTCCAAATGTTTTAGGTATTGTCACTTCTTTAAAGGGTGCAGCATTACAAGACATACTAAGAATTATACGTGATAGATATCCGATTAGAATTGTTATATGGCCAGTTTTAGTTCAAGGAGATAAAGCTGACATGCAAATTTCATCAGCTATAGATGGTTTTAACAAATTGTTAAAAAAAGAGAATAAGCCTGATGTGATTATAGTAGGCAGAGGAGGAGGAAGTATTGAAGATTTAATGGCTTTTAACAGTGAGAAGGTTGTTTATTCTATTGCGAAATCAAACATTCCAATAATTTCGGCTGTAGGACATGAAAATGATAACTGCTTATCTGATTTAGTTGCAGATGTTAGAGCACCTACGCCTACGGCCGCAGCTGAAATAGTGGTTCCTATTAGAAGTGAACTGATAGAGAGTATTAACTCATTAAGACAAAGACTCTTTCACTCTATCATTGTTAACATTGAAAGAAAGAAAAATTTATTAAATGCTTACACAAAAGCCTTGGGAAAACCTAGTCAAGTGTATGAAATTTTATCTCAAAGAATAGATCATTTAGATTATAAATTAATAAACTTTTTAAAGAGTATGATTAACAGGCATAAAACTACGATAAATAATAAAAAAATTAGCGAACCTTCATTGCTTTTGGGGGTGTATAGTAGTAATTTAAATAATATTTATAAAAGTTTACTTGTCGTATGGACAAATTATTTTAGTAATAGTACAAGAGAAATTGCTACTTTGGCTAAATTATTAGATGCAAAATCATACGAAAATTTATTATCTAGAGGATTCAGTTTAATCAAGAATGAAGAGGGGAACTTAATTAAAACAATAAACAGTGTTAAAATAGTGGATAAAAATAACATACAAATAAGCGATGGAAGCTTAGATGCTAAGATAAAAAAGATCAAATACAAATACGGTAAGAAATGATAGTTCGTACAATTTTTATATTCTTATTTTATTTTGTACATATCTTTTATGTTAATTCCCTGACAATGAAGGGAAATTTTATAGAAGGAGGATTGGTAATTGGGCAAGTTACCCCTTTATCTAAGGTTGAGCTTGATGGAAAAAAAGTTTATTTATCTTCCGAAGGTTATTTTATTATAGGTTTCCATAGGGATAGTCCTGAACGGTCTATACTAGTAATAAGGGATCCAAATGGTCAAATAATAAAGAAAAACTTAGAAATTGAACAAAGAAAATATAATACACAGATCATAGATGGATTGCCTAAAAACAAAGTAATCCCTCCTGAGCATGTATGGGAAAGAATTAAAAAAGAAGCACTGGAAGTTAAAAATGCTAGAATGAAAATGATTTTAGAACCTTATTATTTGTCTGGTTTTGATTGGCCAGTTAAGGGAACTATAACAGGAGTGTATGGCAGTCAAAGAATTCTAAATGGAAAAACCAGAAGACCTCATTATGGGATAGACATAGCAGGAAAAATTGGAACAAATATTTTATCTACTAGTGATGGAGTAGTAATTTATAAGGCGAAAGACCTTTATTTTTCAGGAGGTACTTTAATCATTGGCCATGGACAGGGATTAACATCCACTTACCTTCATCTCGAAACTATTGGAGTTGAAATAGGACAAATAGTAAAGAAGGGTCAGAAAATAGCTACCATGGGAGCTAGTGGAAGAGTTACGGGACCACATTTGGATTGGAGGATGGAATTAAATGGAGCTAGAATAGACCCTCAATTATTAGTTGTTGAAATGATAAATTAGTTATTTTTATAATAATCATCAGGCCATCTTCTATGAATCCACAGCCACTCTTCAGGTTTTTCCAAAATCCATTTACTAATTAAATTATTAATAGAATTTAGAATAATTTTAACTTTAGTTTTATGTAATAATTTTACAGAAGGCATTTTTATCGGATTTAGAAAAGTAATTCTAAATTTCATATATCCTTTTCTTTCAATTTTTACAGGTACTATATCTACATTTAACCTTATTGATAATTCAGCTATTGCGGGTGCAGTTTTTGCTGGTATTCCTAGAAAGTCAGCTAAAATTCCTTCATTTAATTTTTGATCCATTAAAAAAGCTACAGGATTTCCTTTTCTTAATGATAAAAATATTCTTTTTGCTCCAGTGTCTCCTTTTGGAACATAATCTGCGAAGTTTTTTCTTAGATTTTGTATTACTTTGTCTAAATAAATATTATTTGATTTTCTATAAATGCATAGAGGTCTTAAATTACTTTTAGTAAGACTAATACTACCAACCTCCCAATTTGCTATATGGGCACTAAAAAAAATTATACCTTTATTTTTTAGAAGCAATTTGTCTAATATATCTCGCCCTATTATCTCAGTTCCATCAGAGGTGTAAGGGTTAAAATCATTAAGATGACTTAATTCACCTAATGTTTGACCTAAATTCTTCCACATTCCCTTTATTATTTTTTCCTTTTCTGGCTTTTTAAGTTGAGGAAATACAAGATCAATATTTTTCTTTGCTCTAGTTTGATATATGGTTAGAGGACCTATATAGGATATAAGTATAGAGCCAACTTTTGAAGAATTTTTAGGTCCTAATATCTTAAAAAATATAAAAATAACCTCTATTAATTTGGCTAATATAAATAGAAAAAAATGTTTCAAATAAATCTCCTAATATTTTTATGTATTAGTTTTTGCAATAATTTTTGATTTTTGATTTTTAAATTTATTTCTATACAAGTAATATGTTTTTTATCTTCTACTGATAGTTTAACATAGTCTTTTTCAGTGGTAACGCATATGGCATCATTTTTATTTGAAATTTCAATTAAATTTTTAATTTCACTAGTCTTGTAAAAATGATGATCATTGAATGGCTTGAAGTAAAAAACGTTAATACCTCCACTTATTAAAGTATCTTTAAATTTCTGAGGGAATGCAATACCTGAGAAAGCGACAACCTTT
>CAYRXL010000074.1:0-8417 GCA_964428295.1 uncultured Alphaproteobacteria bacterium | reverse complement strand
TCAAATTGTTTAAAAAAAAAAACTGTGAATAAAATTACAAAAACATGTAGGTATGAAAAACCTTCCTCCGGCCCTACTTACTCCCAGTGCCTAACTCCCAGGGATAATTACGGGGATTTATAGTTTTTAGCATAATTTACAAAATATTGGTGTATGATCTGAGGGCCTCTCCCAGCTTCTAGGCTTGGCATCTATAAGTATTTTTTGACATATGTCAGCAGCATAAGGTGAAAGTAGTAAATGGTCTATTCTTAATCCGTCATTATGTGTAAAGGATTTACCATAATCCCAATATGTATACTCAATGTTATCATTATTAAATGTTCTAAAAGAATCTATGTAACCAGAATACAAAATTTTTCTATACAATGATCTTATTTCTGGCATAAATACAGCATCTTTTTCTAATCTAGATGGATTTGCTGCATCTATATCTTCAGGACATACATTGAAATCACCTCCTAATATTATAGGCTCTTCGTTCCCTAAAATTCTATTTACATGTTCGTGTAGTTTTTTCATCCAGTTAATTTTATATATATATTTTTCAGAATTAATTGGATTACCATTAGGAACATATATTGATGCCACTCTGAATCCTTGGCGTTCATGATTAATCCATGCTTCGATGTATCTAGCTTGCTTGTCTTCAATATAATTGGGTAGATTATAGGTGACATCAGAAATGGGAAACTTTGATAATATAGCTACTCCATTATATGTTTTTTGTCCTAGTAAAGCGATGTTGTAACCTAAGTTTTCTAGGTCTTCTTTAGGAAAAAATTCTTCTTTAGTTTTTAATTCTTGTAATAGTAAAACATCTGGTTTGACTTCAGATAACCATTTTACAACGTGTCCTATTCTAACCCTTATAGAATTTACATTCCAGCTTGCTATCTTGATAAAACTAAATTGAGAATGATGAGCCACAGCCGCAGCTTGATTTTGCAATAGGATTAATTACTTCAAACATAGAGCCAGTAAGAGATGCCTTCCAGTTAATAGTAGAACTATTTAGATAATCTAGAGACAAACTATCCACTACTAATAAAATTTTGTTATCTACCTGAGAAACAATTATATCATCTTCGTCCATCTTTTCATTTATAGAGAATTTATATGAGAATCCAGCACACCCTCCGCCATCAACAGAAAGTTTGACAAATGATTTCGATGTTTCGTCCTTTAGAATATTTTTGATTTTATTCGTAGCGCTTTTAGTTAATTCAGGTAATTTATTTTTATTTATATTTTTCATTCTGTTTAATATTTAATAAAATAATAAGTATAAGTTATAAATATAATATAATATTTAGGTAGATAATTACAATGAAAAAAAAATCATTATTTAGCACCAATGAAAAGTTTTCAAAAGGAAGACAATATGATGAAAAAGAAGATATAAATAGAAGTTTATATCAAAGAGACAGAGATCGCATAATTCATTGTTCTGCATTTAGAAGGTTAGAACATAAAACTCAAGTATTTGTTCATCATGAAGGTGACCATTACAGGTCTAGGTTAACGCATAGTTTAGAAGTAAGTCAGATTGCAAGAACTATATCGAGAAGATTAGGATTGGATGAAGATTTATCTGAAGCCATAGCACTAGCTCATGATTTAGGACATACTCCTTTTGGTCATGCAGGTGAGGATGCATTAAATACTTCAATGCTAAAGTTTGGTGGTTTTGAGCACAATGCCCAAACCTTAAGAATTATTACACACTTAGAAAAAAAATATTTACTTTTTGATGGTTTAAATCTTACATGGGAAACTTTAGAAGGAATAGTAAAGCACAATGGTCCAATGAATAACAAGAAAGTTCCAGCTACAATAACTTCTTTCATAGAAAATGGAATGGATTTAGAAATAAATACGTACTGTGGACCTGAAGCACAAGTAGCGTCCTTAGCTGATGATATAGCTTATTGTAATCACGACATAGACGACGGAATTAGAGCTAATTTATTTTCTTTTGGAGAGATAATTAGAGATGTGCCATTAGTGGATTCAGCTAATGAATCTAAAGTTAATTCAAATTTAATGAACCATGATAGGAGGATAGTAAATGAGGCAGTAAGAAGATTAATTTCATCAATGATTGAAGATGTTATAAATGAGTCTAAAAAGAGAGTAAAAGAGCTTTGTCCAAATTCAGCAGAGGAAGTCAGAAAACTTAAAAAGCCAATTATAAGTTTTTCTGAAAATATGATAAAAGAAATATCAGCATTAAGGCTATTTTTAACCGAAAGAATGTATAAACATACGAGTGTAAATATTATGACTTCTAAGGCACGAAGAATAATAAATGATTTATTCAATATCCTTATTACTGATCCTAATTGTCTTCCCATAAATTGGAGAAACTTACTTGATAAAAATGAAAATAAGGATGTGAAAGCTAGAATAGTGGCAGATTATATAGCAGGTATGACTGATAGATTTGCAATAAATGAGCATAAAAAGCTTTTCGATCTTGATAACAGTTGGTTAATATAAATTATTTACGTTTATTAGGTTTTTATGAACATATATAAAATTTTAAGAAATGAAATACTCCAGTGTGTTAAATGTTTAAATTCAAATATAGATGAAAAACTTTTAAAAAGTATTACTTGTGAGCCCTCTAAGATTGAAATGCATGGAGATGTTTCTACTAATGTGGCTTTAGTTTTGTCAAATATTTTCAAGATCAAGCCTATGGTTTTAGCAGATAAAATCTCTTCAGAGATTTTGTTATCTGATTTAGTAAATAATATAGATATTGTAAAACCAGGGTTTATAAACATATCACTGAGTGAAAGTTTGTACTTAGAGGTTATAAATAATTTGCTAAATAATAAAGGTTCTTTTGGTTTTGAGAACTTTGGACTAGGTAAAAAGGTTAATATTGAATTTGTCTCTGCAAATCCTACTGGTCCAATGCATGTAGGTCATGCTCGGGGAGCTGTTTTTGGAGACATCTTAGCAAATTTACTTCAAAAAAATGGTTATATAGTTGATAAAGAATACTATGTTAATGATGAAGGAAATCAGATTAAAATACTATCGAAATCTGTAAGGCATAGAGCACTAGAATTAATTGAAAATAAAAAAATACCTATGACTGGAGATATGTACCCTGGTGAATATCTAATATCTGTAGCAGAATCAGTTTTAAAGAAATTAAACAACTTATTATTAGAACCTGAAAATATATGGTTAGAAAAATGTTCTATTATATCAGTAAGATTAATAATGAATAAAATAAAGAAAGATCTTAAAACCCTTGGTATTAACCACGATATTTATACATCGGAAAAAGAAATTCATAAAAGAGGAATAATAAAAAAAGCTATTGATATCCTTTCTGAAAATGGGCTTGTTTATGAAGGGGTTTTAGACAGGCCTAAGGGAAAAGTAACTCAAGGATGGAAAACAAGGAAACAACTCTTGTTTAGATCTACCAAGTTTGGAGATAGTGAGGACAGACCCTTCACAAAGCAAGATAATACATGGACATATTTTGCTGCTGATACTGCTTATCATCTTGATAAAATATTGCGAGGTTATGATGAACTAATAAACATCTGGGGTGCAGATCATGGAGGTTACGTGAAGAGGGTTGAAGCTGTGGTGGATGCCTTGAAAAAAAAAGAAACGAAAATATCTATTAAATTATGTCAGATGGTAAACTTATCTGAATCAGGAAAACCAGTTAAAATGTCTAAAAGAACAGGGGAATTTATAACTTTAGATGACGTAGTTAGTAAAGTAGGAAAAGATGTATTGAGATTTATGATGCTTACTAGAAAGAATGAAGCTCAATTAGATTTTGACTTAGAGAAACTTTTAGAGCAGTCTAAGGATAACCCTGTTTTTTATGTTCAATATGCACATGCAAGAATCTGCTCTGTAAAAAACATGGCAAAAAAACTAGGCATAAATATAGAAAATGAATCTGATATAAATTTGAATTTACTTGAACATGAAAAAGAAACTTTAATTATAAAACTTATCACTCATTGGCCAAGAACAATACAATTATCTGTAGAACATAAAGAACCACATAGAATAGTTTATTATCTCCAAAATTTGGCTTCAGAACTTCATTCATATTGGTCTTTAGGAAAGGGTAAGAATGGAGTAAAAATACTTTCTATAGAAAACAAAAATTTAACTATGGCAAGACTATCTTTATTAGAGGGAGTAAGAGTTGTAATAGGACTGGGTTTGAATATAATAGGCATTGAGCATGTTGAGAAAATGTAGAGGATAGAAATTTGAAAAATGAAAATAAAAACATTGAAATTAAAACTAAAGACTTTCGATCTGTCATATATATTAAAATTAGTATTTTATTTTTAGGGACATTTACCTCTTTATTCTTATTGTGGACCTTAGAAGTGATTAAAATTGAAGGATTAGAAATATTTTCAAAAACTGACGAAGTGCCTGTTATTTCTCCACCTGAAGGTCCTATAAAAGAAATACCTAAAACTAAAAATGAAAAGCCAAATTTTGTTCGTCCAAATAGCGGTGTATGGATAGCTTTAGAACCTGAAGAAAATCAAGAAACTAACGAGGAAATATCTATAAGAGATAATAACAAAACAATTCATAAAAATAATTCTTTAGAAATAAATAATGAGCTAAGTCCTGACATTGAACCGGCAAAGGATGATTTGTTAATTAAATCAAAAAAAAGTAAAACAGATGAAGATGAATTACTAAGTCAAATTGAAAAAAATGAAAAAACTCCAGAGATTCAAGAAAAGAAAGTTAAAGAAATTGATATGAATAAAAAATTAGATGAAAATTTGACTGCTCATGAAAGAGAAAATATGCATGTGGCAAAAATTAATAAGGAAACATCATCTTCCGTTAGTGATTTTGATGTTATTCACAAACAAAGTATAAAAGGAATAGCATTGCAATTGGCTTCGTTCCCAAAAATAGACTCAGTAGAAATCGAATGGAAAAGATTGTTAGCTAAGTATAAATATCTTTTGGGACAATACAATTATTTTATATCTGAGACTCTTATAAATGGTAAAGAAAAATATTATCGTCTGCAAATTGGCCCTTTTAGTGGAATAAGAGATGCGAACTTGTTGTGTGAAAAGCTTAAAAATCTGTCTCTTGATTGTATTGTAGTTAACAATAAATGAATTTACCAGCAGCGATAGTTATAGGATTAAAAGGCCATAAATTGACCTTACCTGAGAAAATGATGTTAAAAACCCACAATCCCGTGGGCATTATTTTATTCAAAAGAAACATAATAAAAAAACAGCAAGTTATATATCTTATAGAGGAAATAAAAGATATTTTGGGAAGGGAACTAATAATTCTAGTAGATCAGGAGGGAGGAACTGTATCTAGGTTATCTTTTCCTGAATGGCCAAATTTTAATTCTTCAGAATTTTTTGGAAGGTTGGCAAAAATTAATATCAGAAAAGCTATTAGAGCTGTTTTGTTAAATTATACGTTAATTGGTATTGAACTTAAAGAATTAGGAATAAATTTCAATTGTGCACCTGTTTTAGATTTGAGAGTTAAGAATGCTAGTAAGGTAATAGGTTCACGTTCATTTTCATCGGATCCTCAACATGTTCATAAACTTGGAAAGGCAGCTTGTCTGGGGCTTGGCAACTCAGGAGTTATTCCGATTATAAAACATATACCAGGGCATGGTCGGGCAAAAGTAGATAGTCATTTCAAAATACCACACATACCTTACGATAAGGAAAAATTTGATAGAGATATACTTCCTTTTAAAAAATTAAGATCTATGCCTGCTGCTATGACTGCACACATTAAATATCTTGGGATAGATGACAGGCAAATAGCAACTCACTCGAAGATTATAATTAACGAAATTATTAGAAAAAGGATAGCATTTAAAGGTTTGATATTCTCTGATGATATATGTATGCGAGCTTTAAAAGGAACATTTGGAAGTAGAGCTGCAGAAGCAATTAATTCAGGTTGTGATTTAATATTACACTGTAGTGGAAATATAAATGAGACCAAAGAAGCTATACATGGAGCAAATAAAATAACTAAGAAAGCTCAACTAAAATTAAAAAAAGCTTTTGAATGGGTTGAGAAGAATAAAAAATATTATTTATCAAAAATAGAAATAAATAATGATTTAAATAAAGTAATTTCAACTTAAATATACTATATCTTGTATGTATTAATAATTATAGTATACTATGTATGTTATGCGGAAATATTTTGAGTAAAAGTCTTAAATATGATTTTGAAGAGGTAGATGTCTATAAAGATTCTGAATCTACGGGTATAGAATATTTACTTTTAAACATTGATGGATATGAGGGGCCTATAGATGTTCTTTTAGAATTAGCCAAAAATCAAAAAATAGATATAACTAAACTCTCTATGCTAGAACTAGTAGAGCAATATTTAAGATTTATTGAAAAAGCTAAGTTATTAAATCTTGAGTTAGCTAGTGATTACTTAGTTATGGCTTCATGGTTAGCTTTAATCAAGTCAAAATTATTAATACCCAAAGAAGAAATAGAAGAAAACCTTAGTAGTGATGAAATATCATCATTGCTCGCTTTTAATTTAAAAAGAATTAAATGTATGAGAGATATGGCAGAAAAATTGTTTGGTAGGAATTTGTTAAAAGTAACTAGGTTTTACAGAGGAAAAAAAGAGGAAAAAAAAGAAATTGTTAATAAAATTTATGAGGGAAATACACATAATTTGATAATTGCATATTCTAGAGTTTTAAATAGAAAGAATGAAAAACCTTTAGTAGTCAAAACTCCTAATTTTTGGACAGTTGAAAATGCATTAAATAGATTAAAAGAATTATTTTCATTTAATAAGAATTGGCATGCCTTCAAATCATGTATACCTTCTTTCAAAGAAGTTGATAATACTAACTTATCCATTAAGATTGCTTGGGCTACCACACTAGCTGCAAGTCTGGAATTGGCCAAGAATGGTGATATAGAATTGAAGCAAGAAAAATCATTTGGGAAAATCTTGTTAAGAAAATTGAAAATAAAGAAACTATGAATAAAATGGTTTGTTATGCAAGAATATCATAGGATAGTAGAAGCCATACTTTTTGCGAGTACAGGCCCGGTAAGAACAAAGGACATTAAATCTAAATTGCCAAGTGATGTGAATGTAACAAATATTATTGCTGAATTGAAAAAAGTCTACAATGATAGAGGAATAAATTTAAAGGAAAATGGTGATGGCTGGTCATTTCAAACTGCCCCTGACTTATCAAGCTATTTGGAAGAATTTAAGAGTGTTAGAAAAAAGCTATCTAAGGCAGCTATGGAGACACTTTCAATTATTGCATATCATCAGCCTATAACAAGACCAGAAATAGAACAAATAAGAGGTGTTAATGTCCACTCTGGAACACTAGATATATTATTTGATGCTGGATGGATAGAGCCAAAAGGTAAAAAAAACGTACCAGGACGTCCCTCGTTATGGAGGACAACTCAATACTTTTTAAATTATTTTGATCTTAAAAATATTAATGATTTACCCTCGATTAGGGAATTAAAAGAATCTGGTTTATTGTCGAAGGAAAACTCTCTTTCTGGTTATATCAACCTTGATACATATACAATTAGTGGGTAATTTTTTATTGAATTAATATAGTTTATTATTAAACTGTCTTAAATTGATGAAAGTAAAATAATGAGCATAAATGTAATTTGGAAAGATTACGATATTATAGTAGTTGGATCTGGAGGTGCTGGTACTCAAGCCGCTTATTCTGCTGCTGAGGAAGGCGCTAAAGTACTATTAGTCTCTAAAGATCCGTTAGGAGCATCTGATACAAAAATTTCTGAAGGTTTAGCTACTGTTAGGGAATCTGGGACTGATGACGATTATGAAGAAATTTTATCAGAAAATATTAAATTAGCTGGGGGTGATCTGCCTGTAAAGCAACTTACTGATACATTTTCAAAATTTTCTAAAGAAGCATATGATAAATATCGTATTCATGGTTTGAGGCCACCTATAAATAAAGAAAAAAATAGTCCACAATCCTTACCACTTCCAATGGGGGGGCATAATAGAAATAGGACAGTTGGTAATGAGAATCATGGAGTAGCATTTGGTCATGCTAATTGGGCTGCAATTATAAAAGAAAAAAATATTGAATATATGGAGGATGCTTGGTTTTTAGATATAGTAGTTAGCAAGAATGAAAAAAACAATTACTCAAAGGTAGTAGGGTGATTGGTATATGATGCGAGTAAGGGCGTATTACTAGCTATTAAGTCACCATCAGTAATAACCCCCTGAAATTCTTTTTTTTTGTTTACACAAATTAATATTTTTTGTTGATTTAAGTTTAATTGTTGAAAAAATTTTTTAATTTTAATTTAATTTAAAATTAATAATTTATTTATTTTTTTCATTAA
>CAYRXL010000073.1:8259-8474 GCA_964428295.1 uncultured Alphaproteobacteria bacterium | reverse complement strand
TGAACACTTCCAGCCAAAACGTGAAAATGTATTAGTAAATTGATTTAGGGAGCCACCGTACAAGTTTTGTGATGCAATAAAATGATCTCCACTAGATAATAGAGGAGTAAAAGCTAATTGTTGTGCAGCATGACCTGTCGAGCAAGCCACTCCAGCAGTACCATTTTCTAAGTTAGCTAATTTTTCTTCTAATGCAGACACGGTAGGATTAGTAA
>CAYRXL010000073.1:7093-8228 GCA_964428295.1 uncultured Alphaproteobacteria bacterium | reverse complement strand
CAGCATGATCTTTACTATCATTTTCGTTTGTAGAGTTTTGATAAATAGGCATATTTCTAGCGCCTGTTGTGGCATCAGGAGCCACTCCCGAATGGACTGCCCTAGTTTCAAATTTATATTTATTTTTCATCTTTACTTAACTAATCTCCTCATTCTTCTTTTGTTACTTATAATCCCTGTGTTTTTACCTATCCAGCTTAGTTCTCCTGTGATTCTGGCATATTCTATTTTAGGACATCGATCCATAACTACATCAATATTGTTTTCTTTTGCTAATTTTGCAGCAGTATGATTGATAACTCCAAGTTGCATCCATATTGTTTTTGGTAAAAGCTTTATGGATTGTTTAACAATTTCTAAAACTTCTGAACTGGTTCTAAATATATCTATCATATCAGGTCTATTATTCAAATCATCCAAACTAGATAATACCGTTTTCCCCAATATACTGTTTCCTTTTTCTTTGGGGTTTATTGGTATTATATCATAACCTTTTAAGAGTAGGTATTTGGCAGCAAAATAGCTAGGTCTATTCCAATTTGAGCTCAAACCAACTATAGCAATTGTACGAGTTCTTTCTAAAATTGTTTGAATATATTTATCACTATAAACAAGGTTATTTTCACCATTATTCAATTTTATTCCTCAGTCCACTTTGGTCTTCTTTTTTCCATAAATGCCGTGATCCCTTCTTTAGCATCGTTGAATTCCATATTTTTTATCATAACTTTTGAGGTGTGTTTATACGCTTCTGATATAGGCATTTCTAATTGTTGATAAAATGCCTCTTTTCCTATTGAAATAGATTGTGAAGATTTAGAAGCAATTTTATTAGCCAAGGACATTACTTTTTTGTCTAGAACTTTATTATTGTAAACTTTGTTTGCAATTCCATAAGCTTGAGCATCTTTAGCATTTATAGTATCTCCTGTTAAGAGCATATGCATCATATTTTTTATATTAATTTTTCTAGATATAGCCACCATAGGAGTAGAGCAGAATAATCCTATATTCACTCCAGGTGTTTGAAATATAGATTCTTCTGTACAGTATACAAGATCACAACTAGCTACTAATTGGCAACCAGCTGCTGCAGCGGTTCCATCAACTGCGGCTATTACTGGTTGGGGTAGCT
>CAYRXL010000073.1:0-7083 GCA_964428295.1 uncultured Alphaproteobacteria bacterium | reverse complement strand
TAATGGGTGCTGGTATTGCAGGATTTGCTGGTGGTATATTATTAGGTTCTGGTATTGCTCAGTTTGGCTTGTCTACATTAGGTGGATTAGATGGAGGAGCTCTAGCTGCTTTATTGAATAGTTTTTTTAGTGTTTCCTGTTTATTATTTGATTTTTTAATTTCCTTTAGATCATGCCCAGAACAAAATACGTTTCCAGTAGATTTTATTATAACAACTTTTATTTTTTTATTTTTCTTTAAATAATTAAAGATCTCTTGCATCTTACTAATTATCGATGAAGACAATGGATTTCTTTTTCCAGGATTATTAAGTGTTATAATGCATATATTTTTACTAGCTAAGTTGACAAGTAGATCTGCAGAACTTTTAGGTATGTTTTTGTAGATCATTCAGCGCTCCAAACTGTAAATAAATTATAAATCTGTTTTTTTGTCATCATACTTTAAATTAATTTATAAGTTAGCGTAAAGAAAAAATTTCTATAAGTATTGATTATTTTTTATAAAACGTATATCACAATATGATATTATTAAAGGCTTTTAATGAAAACTTTAGCTACAAAATTATCAGACATAAAAAAACAGTGGTTTTTAATAGATGCAGATGGGGTTGTTCTGGGAAGATTGGCCTCTTATGTGGCATCTAGATTAAGAGGCAAACATAAGCCAACATTTTCGCCTAAT
Source organism: uncultured Alphaproteobacteria bacterium (assembly GCA_964428295.1). Lineage (GTDB taxonomy): Bacteria > Pseudomonadota > Alphaproteobacteria > TMED109 > TMED109 > CAYRXL01. Next base: position 6,398 of record CAYRXL010000073.1, on the reverse strand, counting down.
ATAGATTGTGGGGATAATATTGTTGTTGTTAATTCTAAAAAAATAGTAATGACAGGAAATAAATTTAACAAAAAAATTCATTATAGACATACAGGATATCCAGGAGGTATTAAGGAAGAAAGTTACGGGTCTATATTAGACGGAAATAAGCCTGAGAAAATAATTTCCATGGCAGTCAGAAGGATGATGCCGAAAGGAGTATTAGCTAGACAGCAGTTAAGAAAACTGCATATATATTCGAGTAAAGATCATCCCCACGTGGCTCAAAATCCGACTACAATAGATCTAGCAAAATTAAATAGTAAAAATACGAAGGAAAGCAAGTTTGATAAATGATGAAAAAAAACAAATGAAGGAAAATCCTGAAAGTTTGGATATTGAAATAGATAACCAGCCTAAAATAGATAAACTAGGAAGATCATATGGTACAGGGAAAAGAAAAACTTCTATAGCTAGGGTCTGGCTGAAACCTGGATCGGGAAAGATATTAGTAAATGGTAAGAACGAAGATAATTATTTTTCTAGAAAAGTTCACTCATTATTAATAAACCAGCCTATCAACATAGTGGGTAGAGATGGTCAATATGATATAATGTGTACAGTGACAGGAGGCGGCATATCAGGTCAAGCAGGAGCTATAAGACATGGTATAAGTAAAGCTATAGTAAATTATGAACCTGAATTAAGGACAAGTTTAAAAGCAAAAGGTTTTCTTACTAGAGATGCAAGAATAGTAGAAAGAAAGAAATACGGAAAGGCTAAAGCTAGAAGAAGTTTCCAATTTAGTAAAAGATAAGGTTAGGCTATAATCATTGATAAACCGATAAATGTAAGGTAGTTTTAGTGCAATTGAAAAGGTACTGTTTAATATTACTTCATTTAATTAATGCTAAATTAAAGAATAATGACCTCAAAAAGTAGAAAAATTTTAGTTTCCGTTTTGGGAGCAAGCGGGTATACAGGTGCAGAGTTGATAAGATTATTAATAACGCATCCATACGTAGAAATTGATTCACTGACCGCAGAAAGACATTCGGGTAGATATATAGGAGATGTTTTTCCTCATTTTAACAGACTTAAATTGCCTATACTTAAAAAGATTCAAGAGATTAATTTTAAAAACGTTGACTTGGTTTTTTCATGTTTACCTTCAGGACATTTGAATAAAATAGTCAAGCAGATACCAGAAAAATCTCAAATTATAGATCTTTCTCCTGACTTTAGGTTTAAGGATGTTGCAATTTACGAGAAGTGGTATGGGAAGCATAATTCAGCGAACCTACTTAATAAGGTTTCTTATGGGCTTTCAGAATTGAATAGAAAGTATATCAGTAGATCTAGAATCGTTTCTTGTCCTGGATGTTATCCAACATCTATTTTATTGGCACTGCTTCCATTATTAAAAAAAAATATAATTAAATTAGGAAATATTATTATAGACTCTAAATCAGGTACTACAGGAGCTGGTAGGTCGTTAAATCCAGATTTGTTGTTTTCAGAAGTTGATGAAAGCATTAGAGCCTATGGAGTGACTGGGCATAGACATAAGCCGGAAATAGAAGAAAAAATGGCTATATTATTGAAGAAAAAGATAAAAGTAGTATTTACTCCGCATCTTGTTCCAATGAAACGTGGTATACTCTCGACTATTTATCTAATGGGTGATGAAACTAAGATAATAAAAGAGCTTAAAAACATTTACAAAAATGAACTTTTTATTGATGTTTTAGATTTGAATACGATGCCCTCTACTTCCGAAGTTATAGGATCGAATAAATGTATAATGGGAGTAAGTCGTGCTAAAGGATCTAAGTACACTGTTATTGTATCAGTTATAGATAATTTGTTGAAAGGAGCTTCGGGTCAAGCAGTTCAAAATATGAATATTATGTTTAAATATAAAGAGGACTTAGGACTTGCACAGCAACCTTTCTACCCTTAGACTGTTTTAATATGGTATATGATTTTTAAATCTTCTATTTATGAAAGCATTAATGATGTTTCGAATAAGTTTTAAAGCAACCTTAATATTTACTTTGCTATTATTTCTTACAAGTTGTTCGACTATTGGTGAATATGCTAGCGGAATTACTGATAAGATTAGGATAGGTGATTGGGTTGAAAAAACAGAATCATGGATTTATGGAGAAGAAGAGACAGTACAAGAGGTGAATTTAGAGAAAGATACTCAAAGAAATAATACCGAAGAGAATGTTATTGAAATCCAGGAAAATGAAGAGTTAACTATAATAGAAGAGAATGAGTACCCAGATGTACGGAAAGTTCCTACTGAAGTAGATATTGATTCTGAAATTGAAATTGATTTTGTAGAATTAAAAGAAGAATCAAGAGAAAATATTACAGCTAATAACAAAAATGTTCAGTCAGTCTCAGACCCAGAAAAAATAATTTTACTTAGGACAAGCATTGTTCCTGGAAATGTTGCAAAAATGGTAGCTGTAATGTTAAGAAATTCCGATCCTCTATCTGACTTGAATGCACCTCTAATCAATTTTCAGAAAAAAGATTTACAAGAAATTGATGTTCCTGACGAGGAAAAAATAGCTATCATTCAGTTTGGTAATGATTCTGATGTGCCTGATGAGGATGCTATAGAAGTTATTTCTCAGATAACCAGAATTGACCAGTTAAGAAGTAAAACTATTAAACTAGTTGGGCATGCATCTACTAGAGGCAGTAACACTGAGGATGGAAGAAGATATAACATGGATATTTCATTTGCAAGAGCAAAATCTGTTAAAAATATGCTTATTAACAATGGATTCCCTGCAGATAACATCGTTTTAGATGCAAAAGGTGACACACAACCTTTGTTTCAAGAAAATGATAAATATGGAGAATCTGGGAATAGAAGAGTAGAAATATATATTACACCTTAAGTTTAACATAATATGAAAGACAAATTTGAGAGAATTTTAAGACTTCCACCTTACGTGTTTTCTGAAATAAACAGATTAAAAGCGAGAGAGAGAGCAAAAGGGAGAGATATCATTGATCTTGGAATGGGAAATCCTGATAAAGAAACTCCAAGTCATATAGTACAGAAATTAATAGAAACCGTAAGAGATCCAAAAACACACAGGTATTCTGTATCAAGAGGAATTTTAGGATTAAGAAAAGCCCAAGCAAAATATTATGAAAGAAGATTTGATGTAAAAATTAATCCTGATAATGAAATAGTAGTCACTTTAGGTTCAAAGGAAGGTTTAGCAAATTTAGCATCTGCAATAACTTCTCACGGTGATTATATTCTAGCATCTGATCCAAGTTACCCTATTCATCCTTATGGTTTTATTATAGCAGGTGCAAAAGTAAAAAGCATACCAGTTATTAGTAAAAAGAAATTTTTAGTTGCTTTAAATAAAAATATAAATAAATTTGGCAACAAAATTAAAGCTTTGGTAGTAAATTATCCAAATAATCCTACAACAGAGACTGCAGATTTAGATTTTTATGAAGAACTAGTAAGCATTTGTATAAAATATAAAATTTGGATATTATCTGATTTGGCTTACGCTGAAATATATTTTGATAATAATCCTCCTCCATCAATACTTCAGGTTAAAAATGCAAAGAAGATTGCAATAGAATTTACATCACTAAGTAAAACATACTGTATGCCAGGATGGAGAATAGGTTTTGCATGTGGTAATCCTGTTTTAATTGCAGCATTATCTAAGATTAAATCATATTTGGATTATGGTGCTTTTACTCCTATACAAGTGGCTGCTACAGCAGCGCTTAATGGACCCCAAGAGTGTGTTTATGAAATAAGGAATATATATAAAGAAAGAAGAGACGTATTTATAGAAAGCATGGACAGATCAGGATGGAAAAATATTCCATCTCCTTTAGCGACTATGTTCATATGGGCACCAGTTCCCAAAAGGTTTTTATCAAAAGGAAGTATTTATTTTACAAAACTTTTACTCAAAAATGCAGGATTAGCAGTATCTCCTGGTATTGGCTTTGGCAAATATGGAGAAGGTTTTGTAAGAATAAGCCTAGTTGAAAATAAACATAGAATAAGACAAGCAGCGAGAAATTATAAAAATTTTGTGATAAATTAAATAAACTCATGTGTTATCTTTATTATGAATAAATCTTTAAAAGTTGGATTAGTAGGACTTGGTAACATTGGGAAAGAAGTAGCTAAATTTCTTATTGATAGTCAGAATATTTTACTAAAAAATAAGTTGAATATCACTTTATATGCAGTTTCGGCTTTAAATAAAAATAAAAATAGAGGTATAAATTTAACAAATATAATTTGGGTGGATAATCCAATAGATATTTGTTCAATAAAGGAAATAAATGTTGTAGTAGAATTAATAGGGGGAGAGTCAGGTGTAGCATTAGAGCTGGCGCGAGAAAGTCTCAGTAAAGGAAAAAACTTTATTACAGCCAACAAAGGAATGGTTTCAAAACATGGAGCAGAACTAATTCAATTAGCTAGAAAAAGTAATCTTTTATTTGCCTATGAGGCTGCAGTGGGAGGGGGTATTCCGGTAATTAAGATGATCCAAGAAAGTTTCTCTGCAAATAAAATTAGTAGTGTCTATGGGATATTAAATGGAACATGCAATTATGTATTGACACAAATGAGAGAGAAAGAAATAAACTTTATTGATGCTTTAGAGGAAGCAAAAAAATTAGGCTATGCGGAGAAAGACCCAAAGGATGATATTAGTGGATTGGATACAGCATACAAACTATCGATTTTGTCAGGTTTATCTTTCAATTATAATATGGATATTAAGAATGTTTTTGTAGAAGGGATAGAAAGTATTAATATTCTGGATATAAAAATGGCAACAGAGCTAGGTTACAAAATAATACTGCTAGGTGTTTCTTCATTAACTAAGTCTGGTTCTCTACAAAGAGTTCATCCTACTATGGTACGAAATAATTCAATTTTATCTCAGGTTAATGGTGTGTTAAACACAGTAGTAATTAAAGGAGACCTAATTGGAACCTCTATGGTTGTAGGTGAAGGGGCTGGTCCGAAACCAACTACTTCTTCTATTTTGTCAGATATTTATGACTTGGCTGTGGAAAACTACAAATATATTAATCTCAATAAAAATTCTAATAAAAAAAATATTAATATTTTGAATTTTTCTAAGCGTAAAGGAAAGTTTTATTTAAGAATAATGGTTAAAGACGAACCCGGTGTGGTTGCTGACATTAGTTCTTGTTTAAGGAGTACCAATGTATCTATAAGTTCATTAATACAAAGGGAAGGATTAATTGAAAGTGGGAAGGTAATACCACTCATAATTATAACCCATCAGACAACTGAAAATAGGATTAGTATTGCCCTAACAAAAATACACAAATTAAAAAATGTTATTGAGAAAACTAATTTAATAAGAATAGAAGAGATATAAATATTTTTAAACTTAGAGGTTAAAATGAAAAAGGATAAATTATCACTTAAAAATTTAATGTTAGAAGCTGTAAGAGTTACTGAAGTCTCTGCTATGGCAGCATCTAAATGGACTGGTTTAGGAGATGAAAAAAAAGCTGATCAGGCAGCGGTGGATGCTATGAGGACAGCATTAAATAAATTAGACATTGATGGTGAGGTTGTTATTGGCGAAGGAGAGAGGGATGAAGCACCAATGTTATATATTGGAGAAAAAATTGGTAATAAAAATGGCCCTAAGGTAGATGTTGCACTGGATCCTCTTGAGGGTACAACAATATGTGCTAAAGGATCTAATAATGCTATGACTGTATTAGCTATGGCCGGAGAAGGTAATTTTTTGAATGCACCTGACGTCTATATGGATAAAATTTCTGTAGGTCCTGATTTGCCAAAGAATTTGGTTGATCTAGATGAAACTCCTAAAACAAACCTTTACAATTTGGCAAAAGCAAAAAAAATGAATGTAGATGAACTTGTAATTTGCATACTGGACAGACCAAGACATGAAGAACTAATTATCAAATGCAGAGAAGTAGGAGCAAGAATACATTTAATAAGTGATGGTGATGTTTCTGGAGTTATTGCAACTGCAACACCTGATTCTAATATAGATATTTATATGGGATCAGGTGGCTCACCTGAAGGAGTGTTAGCTGCAAGTGCCCTAAGGGGTGTTGGAGGGTATATGCAAGGAAGATTACTTTTTAGAAATGATGAAGAGAAAAATAGAGCTAGATTATTAGGAATTAATGATTTTAGTAAAAAATATGAACTAAATGATTTAGCTTGTGGTGAAGTAATTTTTAGTGCAACTGGAGTCACAGATGGGTCGATGCTTAAAGGAATAAAAGCATATAAAAATAAAATATCAACTGAATCAGTAGTAATGTGGTCAGAAACAAGTAACGTGAGAACTATAAAATCTATACACAACTTATGAACAAAT
>CAYRXL010000072.1:1741-8647 GCA_964428295.1 uncultured Alphaproteobacteria bacterium | reverse complement strand
GCCAAGAAATTTTTTTTATACTAATATGCATATTTTTTATCTCATTAGTAGTTGGAGTTTTATTAGTTCCTATAGCCCATATTGGTTCATAAGCTATTATTAACTTGTTGTCTATTTTTATATTATTGGGAATAGATGACAGCAACTGCTTCTTAACAATTGCAAAACTTTTTCCATCACTGTATTCTCTTTCATTTTCTCCTACACATAAGACAACGTCAATGTTTTCAGAAAAAGCATTAATTAATTTTTTTTTAATTATTAAATTACTTTCTTTTTTTAAGGTTCTTCTTTCAGAATGACCTATTATCACATATTTACATCCTATCTCTTTTAACATACAAGCAGATATATCTCCAGTATAAGCACCAGAAACATATTCACTACAATCTTGAGCTGCTAATAAAAATTTTCTTTTTTCTATAGTCTCCTTTAAGTGGTATATCACATGAAATGGCGGAGCTATCACAATATTTGAAGACCAATTCTTTTTAATTCCATTATTTATACATAAGGCAGTTTCTTTCCCCACTTTTATTCCATGGTTCATTTTCCAATTAGCTATTATTAAACTTTTCATCATTACTTTACTTAATGTAAAAAAAAAATTAATGTATTATTTTAGACTTTAAACTTAAAATTAAAAGTATACTATTTTTTTTTATTATTTGTATCATAGCATTTTTGAAAGTTTTTATTTAATTAAATTTTATCCTTAAAATGAACTCAATAATTAATAATTTTAAAATTTCCATCAAATCTATTAGTATTAAAATATTACTCTTATTGCTAGTCGCCAGTTTTGCTCTCTGGGGCGTAGGTGATATATTTAGAGGAGGCAATGATCCTACAATTGCAACAGTTGGCAACATAAAAATCAAATCTAGTGAATTTTTATCAGAGTATAGAAACTCAATAAACAGATTTCAATCAGCTACAAAACAAGAAGTAAATGAAGAGTTACTAAAAGCAATAGGAATGCCTAACAATGTACTAAGTGAAATTATAAATAAGACATACTTAGATTTTTATTCTAAAACTTTAAATTTAGCAGTTAACAAAGAGTACATACTAAAATCTATAGCCGATAATCCTAACTTTAAAGATCAACTTGGTAGTTTTAATAAAGATTTATTTAATTACTTTCTTCAGATAGAGGGAATGACTGAGGAAGAGTATATAAATAAACTCAAAACTGCTATAATTAGGGAGCAGCTACTAAAAACCTTTCTACATGTTTCAAAAACACCCAACATTCTTCTTAATAGTATTTACTTAAATAAAATCTCAGTTAGAAAAGCAAAAATTGCTAATTTAGATTGAAGTCTGCCGATGGTTTTAGATCAAACCACTCCAGAAGATATAAACAAAAAGTACTTAGAATTAAAAAATAATTTATTAACACCAGAAACTAGAAACTTTAAAATAGCCGTCATTAAAGCCAGTAACTTTAATAATAATATTTCTTTTGATCCTGAAGAAATTAGGGAAGATTATGAATCTAGACTAGATGAATACATTTATCCTGAGAAAAGAAGAGTATATCAAATAATATTAGAAAATGAATCTGATGAGAAAATATTTAAAAAAGAAATAAAGCAATATTTAACTTCCAAAAAACAAATTAAATTAGATGAATTCCTAAAATTAATTCATAAATTGTTTAATATCTCTAAAGAAGATGCTGATCTAGGGTATGTACTGAAAGGAAATCTAGAAGAAATATTTGAAAAACAGGTTTTTAATGCAAATTTAAACGAGCTATCCGACTCAATCAAAACAAGTTTTGGCTGGAGGTTTTTTTTAGTGTCAGAAATTATAGAAAAAAAAGAAATACCTTTTGAAGAAGTAAGAGATTCACTAATAGAAGAGCATACACTTAATAAGGCTTTAGATGACGTCTATAATAATAGTAATTTACTATATGACTTAATATTATCAGGATCTACTTTAGAAGAAGCTGCAAGAGAAACAGGTGCAGATTTAGAAGAGTTTAAAACATTAGGGATAAATGATTTTCATTTAATTCACGATAAAATTAACTATATAAAAGACACAGATAGTCTAATAAAAACTGTATTTAATATCAAAGAAGGAGAATATTCTGATATTATTGAAACCGAAAAAGATAATATATATATTATTAGACTTGACAAAATTAACACCCCCAGAGTTAAAACAAAGGAAGAAGCAAAAGGTGAGATTATTAAATTAATTGAAGAAGAAAAAAGAAAAAGTAAAATTGAAACCAAAGCAAGAGAATTCTTAAAATTAGTAAAAAAAAATAATAATTTAGAGTCCTTTAAAGAATTCAATGGAAGAGATTTACTATTAACTGATTGGGTTACAAAAGATAGAAGGATGAATTCTGATAATTTAGATGTTGAAATTACTAATTCTATATTTGAAACCCCCTTAGGAGAAATATCTAATCTTGTTAATTACAATAAAGTATCATTTGCTTTAATAATTCCCACAGAAGAAAAAGAATTAATAAGTGATGATATTAATTCAATAAACAAAAATAGTATCAATGAGGAAATAAGAATACAATTAGGAGAAGATCTTCTTTCAGCTATTTTATATGATCTTAAAAAGGAGCATCAAACTAAAATAAATTACAAAATTTTAGATTCTATATTAAGCACTGACTAGTATATATGATTATAAGACCAACCATAAAAGAATTTTCTAAAAAACATAATAAGTCTCAAGTTATTTGGACTTCTATAATAGCTGATTTAGACACGCCAGTATCTGCTTACATAAAACTATGCAAACACGAGAAAAATACATTTTTATTGGAATCTGTACAAGATGGAAACTCACGAGGAAGATATTCAGTAGTGGGAATGAAACCTGACATAATTTGGAAATGCACAAATGGAATAGTAGAAATAAATTCAAATGCTAAAAAAAATATTAGTCTGTTTAAGACAACTAAAGAAAACCCTTTAACTTCATTAAGAAAGTTAATAAAAATTTCTAGAATTAATCTACCCAAACATTTACCTCCAATGTCCGCTGCACTAATAGGCTATATGGGATTTGATTTAATCAGGCTAATCGAAGAACTACCAACCAAAAAAATTTCACCTATGCAAATTCCTGATAGTTTGTTTATAAGACCAACAATTATGGCTATTTTTGATAACATTAAAAATAAGATAATACTTGTAGTACCTTGTTGGGAAAATAAATCGTTATCAGCAGAAAAAAAATATAATATTTGTGAAAATATACTTAGAGAAACCATAATACTACTTGAAAACAAAATTACAGACACAAGTCAATCGTTAAAATTTAAAATTAGAAAAAGAAAGGAAAAACCAAAATCAAATATTTCAAAAACTAAGTTCAAAGAGATGGTAATAAAAGCTAAAGAATACATTTTCTCTGGTGATATATTTCAAGTTGTATTATCCCAAAGATTTAGCATTCCTTTCAAAGTGTTACCATTTGCCTTATACAGATCTTTAAGAAGACTTAACCCTTCTCCTTTCTTGTTCTTTTTAAATTTTTCACATGAAAAAAACAAATTATTTTCTGTCATAGGATCTAGTCCAGAAATATTAGTGAGACTTGAAAACAACAAAGTTACGATAAGACCAATAGCGGGTACTAGACCTAGAGGAAAAAATCTAAATCAAGATAACGCATTGAAATTAGATTTACTATCAGATCCTAAAGAATTATCAGAACATTTAATGTTATTGGATCTTGGCAGAAATGATGTAGGAAAGGTATCTGAAATGAATACTGTTAATGTAACTGATAAAATGATAGTTGAATTATATAGTCATGTCATGCATATAGTGTCTAATGTGGAAGGAAAATTAAAGAACAAAACTGATGCTATTGACGCTCTTATGGCTGGATTCCCTGCAGGAACAGTATCAGGAGCTCCGAAAATAAGAGCATTAGAAATAATAGATGAATTAGAAAAGGATGGAAGAGGCATATACGCAGGATGTGTCGGATATTTTTCTGCCAATGGTAATATGGAAACCTGTATCGTATTGAGAACAGCAGTAGTGAAAGATCAAGTTATGCATGTCCAAGCAGGAGCTGGTATTGTAGCAGACAGCAATCCAGAAAATGAATACAAGGAAACGTGCAACAAAGCCGCTGCTTTATTTCAAGCTGCCGATGAAGCCAATAATTTATATGGAATAGATGTTTAGATATGTTTTTAATAGTAGATAACTACGATAGCTTTACCTGGAATATTTACCATGCTTTAGGTGAGCTAGAAACAAATGTAGATGTCATTAGAAACGATAAAATATTGCCAGATAAGATATTAAGCAATTCATATAAGGGAATAATTATATCACCTGGACCAGGTCATCCTGAAAATTCAGGATATAGCGTAAATATTATACAAGAACTAGCAGGAAGGATACCAATATTAGGAATTTGCTTAGGACATCAGGCCATAGCCTACTCTTTTGGAGCAAAAATTGTCAAAGCTAAAAAAGTAATGCATGGAAGAACTGACCAAATAAAAATTATAAAAAGAAGTAAACTTTTTAATTCAATCCCTAAAAGTTTTATTGCTACCAGATACCATTCTCTAATAATTTACAAAAAATCATTACCAAGCAACTTGCAAATTATTGCTGAAAATGATGATAAAATTATTATGGCTATCAAACATAGAAAATATCCCATATATGGAATTCAATTTCATCCAGAAAGCATAGCTTCAGAAAATGGTAATATTTTGTTTAAAAACTTTCGGGATATTTGCATATAAAAATGAAACTTAACAATTTAAATAATAATAATTTTGCAACAAATGTTTTAAAAACTATTGTTAATGGAAATGACTTGTCTTATTCTGATGCAGAACGTCTATTCGAAATGATAATGAGTGGAAAAGCATCAGAAATAGAAATATCAGCAATTATCTCTAGTTTAGCTACAAAAGGTGAATCTGAACAAGAAATACTGGCTGCTACAAAAATATTAAGAAAAAAATCAAAAAAAATAATAAGTCCTAACAATACCCTAGATACTTGCGGAACAGGAGGAGATTCTCTTGGTACATATAATATATCAACAGCAGTAGCTATAGTAGCTGCTTCCTGTGGAATTAGTGTAGCTAAGCATGGAAATAAATCTGTCTCTTCAAATTCTGGATCTTCAGATATATTATCTGCGTTGGGTGTAAATATCAATGCTGAAATCAGCACAGTGAATAAAACACTCAAACAAATAGGTTTATGTTTTTTGATGGCACCCATGTATCATTCAGCAATGAAACATGTTTCAAGTGTAAGATCAAAATTAGGCATAAGAACCATATTTAATTTATTAGGACCGCTCTTAAACCCTGCAAATGCCACAAGACAACTGATCGGCGTATATGATAAAAAATGGTTAAAACCTATAGCAAATAATCTTAACATCTTAGGAACTAAAAAAGCCTGGATAGTTCATGGGTTAGATGGAATGGATGAAATCACTACTTGTGATAATACTAAAGTTTTGGAATTGAATAATAATAATAAAAAATCATTTATAATTAATCCTGAAAAGTATGGTATTAGAAAAACTAACATAAAAAACTTAAAAGGTGGAAATGCAAAGGAGAACGCTGAAGCATTGATATCATTGCTATCAGGAAGACAAAGTGCTTATAAAGATATAGTGCTAATCAACACTGCTGCAGCTCTAATTGTAGCTGATAAATGCAACGATATAAAACAAGGGATAGAAACAGCACGTAAAGCCATAGACAATGGGAAAGCACTTGATAAACTGAATGAATTAATTTCTATGAGCAACAAAAATGAATACTTTAAAAAAAAATATGTAAAGAAAAACTTGATTATATTGACTCTGCGTCCAAAATTAAACCTATAAATGAATTGAAATCTATTATAAAAGATTTAGATAAAACCTTACCTTTTAAAAAGAAACTTAATCAAACACTAAAACTAAATAAACCTGCTATAATTGCTGAAGTTAAAAAAGCTAGTCCATCAAAAGGTATTATAAAATCAGACTATGACCCAATTAAAATTGCAAAATTATACGAAAAAGGTGGTGCTAGTTGTATTTCAGTACTAACTGATACTCCTTTTTTTCTTGGGAAAAATGAAGATTTAGTAAAAATAAAAGAAAATACAAACCTTCCTATACTGAGAAAGGATTTTATACTAAGCGAATATCAAATTATAGAATCTAGAGCTATCGGAAGTGATTGTATATTATTAATACTTTCTATCCTTACTGATTATATGTGTAATAAATTATTAGATTTAGCCAAATCATACGAAATGGATGTCTTAGTGGAGGTTCATGATGAATATGAACTTGATAGAGCTATCAAGCTAGATAATATATTACTAGGCATCAATAATCGTAATTTAAAGAACTTTAGTGTAAATTTAGATAATACTATAAATTTAGCTTTAAATGTTCCTAACTCACACGAAATAATTTGTGAAAGTGGAATTACTTCTTTAAATGATTTAAGATATATATTATCCAAAGGTATAAAAAGATTCCTTATAGGAGAATTTCTAATTAGACAAAACAATATTGAGAGTGTCACAAAATCATTATGTTCATTAAGCACGAATATTAAAAGCAGAGAAAAGAATGAATAAATTAAGTCATCTAGACAACAAGGGATCTGCAAAAATGGTAGATATAACTTCGAAAAATATCACCAACAGAAAAGCAGTAGCTAAAGGAAAAGTTACTATGGCAAAAAAAACTTTTACATTACTTAAAAACAAGGCTCATAAAAAAGGAGATGTATTAACTGTAGCAAAGTTAGCAGGTATTATGGGAGTAAAAAAAACACATGAATTGATACCTCTTTGTCATCCATTATCTATAAGTCATATAGATATAAAATTTATTTTTCATGAAAAAAATAATAGCATCGAA
>CAYRXL010000072.1:0-1731 GCA_964428295.1 uncultured Alphaproteobacteria bacterium | reverse complement strand
GTTAGCATTGCTGCACTAACTGTTTATGATATGTGTAAAGCAGTTGATAAAGAAATGATTATTAATAATATCCACTTGTCTCATAAAAGTGGAGGAAAATCTGGCATATATAACAAACCATGATATCTGTAAATCAAGCTAATAAAAGGATATTAAAAAATCTTAAACAGATTTCACATGAAATGATTCCACTTAATCAAGCTTGTGGAAGAGTAACAGAGTCATCAATATACGCAAAATTAAACAAACCTTCTTTTAATTCATCAGCAATGGATGGTTATGCTATAAGAGCCAAGGACACTACAACTGCACCTAAATTATTTAAAGTCATAGATGAGGTGGCTGCAGGTCATCCTTCAAGCAAAAGTATTTCATTAAATGAAGCAGTTAGAATCTATACTGGTGGAAGAATGGTTCCAGGAAGCGATTCAGTTATAATTCAAGAAGAGATAAAAATAAAAAATAAAGATATAATAATTAATAAAAAAATTAAAAAAGGAGAATATGTTAGAAAGAAAGGAATCGATTTTAATAAAGGAGACATTCTACTAAGGAAAGGACATATAATTTCATCTAGAGATCTTGGGGTACTAGCATCTTCAAACTACTCGTGGATAAAAGTAAAAAGAAAACCTTTAATAGGCATTATTTCTACCGGAGATGAAGTTATTAACGTGGGTGAAAAAGCAACAAAAAGTAGTACATACTCCTCAAATTCTATTTTAATTTCATCATTAATAAAAGAAACAGGAGCTATTCCTTTAGATCTAGGGATAGCAAAAGATACAACTTCTTCATTAAAACAAATTATTAAGAACTCTAATCAGTTAGACTTTCTCATTACTCTGGGAGGTATATCAGTAGGCAACAAAGATCTTGTAAGAAAAACTTTAATTTCCATGGGATTTAAACTATCTTTTTGGAAAATAGCAATGAAACCTGGAAAACCAGCAATGTTTGGTTACCTATCTAATCTACCAATTTTATGCCTTCCTGGTAACCCAGTTTCTGCCACTATATGCTCTATAGTATTTGTACGTCCTGCAATATACAAATTATTAGGTATTAACAAATTTAAACATCAAATCATAAAGGCTAAATTAGAGAATCACCTAAATGAAAATCACATAAGAGAAAATTACTTAAGAGGTATTTATAGCCATGATAAAAAAGGAAGTATCAAAGTAAAGACTATTAATGATCAAGATAGTTCATTAGTTTACAACTTATCCATGGCTAACTGTTTAATTAAAAGAAAAGCTTATGCCAAAAAAGAATTCATAGGTAACACAGTAGAAATAATACTATTCCCCAATTCTCTCAATACAGTGTAGTTTTTACTTGAATTTAAAATAGAACTAAAGTAGAACATTTATTGTTGAGGATTATATGTTAACTAAAAAACAACTAGAATTATTTATATTTATAAATAAAACTATAAAAGTCGCAGGTATCTCCCCTTCATACGATGAAATGAGAAAAGCACTTAATTTAAAATCTAAATCTGGAATTCATAGACTAATTTCAGGATTAGAAGAAAGAGGTTTTATAAAAAGATTACCCCACAGGGCAAGAGCACTTGAAATATTAAAAAGTCCGGATATCAGTACGAGTGAAAATAGGATTCATAATCAAATAATGAATTTTCGAACAATAGCTGCTGGAACACCAGTAGACGCCATAGAAAATCCTGAAGGTTAGTTATCTGTTCCATCAAACATGATCAAACGC
>CAYRXL010000071.1:3001-8732 GCA_964428295.1 uncultured Alphaproteobacteria bacterium | reverse complement strand
AAGTATTTTCAAATAGCGCCATGTTTTAGAGATGAGGACGCTCGGGCAGATCGTAGTCCAGGAGAGTTTTATCAGCTGGACATAGAAATGGCATTTGTCACACAAGAAGATATATTTAATGTGGTTGAAAAAGTTTTTTCCAATCTATTCTCCAAATTTGCAGATAAGAAATTTACAGATTCTCCATTTCCGAGGATAGCATACAAAGAAGCTGTGTTGAAATATGGTACAGATAAACCAGATTTAAGAAATCCTTTAATTATTGAAGATGTAACGGATATTTTTTCTGATAGTAAAGTCAATTTTGAAATTTTTAAAAGAGTTATAGAAAAAGGAGGTATTGTCAGAGCTATATTTGTTCCAGAGGTTGAAGATATGCCTAGATCTTTTTATGACAAACTAAATGAATGGGCAAGAAACGAAGGAGCAGCTGGATTGGGGTATATAATTTTAGAAAAAATAGATGGTATTGTATGTGGAAAAGGTCCAATTTCAAATTATATACCTAAAGATATTTTAGAAATATTAATAAAAAAGGTACATGCTGTTAAGCCGGGTGCAGTTTTTTTTATATGTGATTCTATCGAAAAAGCAATTTCTTTTAGTGGACTAGCAAGAATGGAAATAGCTAAAAGAATGAAAATTATTGAAGAAGATTCATATAAATTTTGTTGGATAGTAGACTTTCCAATGTTTGAAATAGATCCTATTACTGGTAAAATAATATTTAGTCATAATCCCTTTTCCATGCCTCAAGGTGGATTAGATGCGCTTGATACTGAGGATCCCTTGAATATACTTGCCTACCAATATGACATAGTTTGTAATGGAGTAGAAATTTCATCAGGAGCAATTAGAAATCATAAGTTAGACATTATGGTTAAGGCCTTTGAAATTGCAGGTTATGGAGAAGAAAAAATACAAGAGCTTTTTCCTGCTCTTTATAGAGCTTTTAAGTTTGGCTCACCTCCGCATGGTGGAATTGCACCGGGAATTGATCGAATTGTGATGTTACTAGCAGGTGAATCAAATATTCGAGAAATAATTATGTTTCCTGTAAATCAACAGGCAGAGGATTTATTAATGTCGGCACCATCTAAGGTATCAGATAAACAGCTTAAAGAACTGTCAATTAAAATAAATATTGATTCTTAAGTTCTAATTATCCTTGGAAACTTTTATTAATAATTTTCCGAAGTTTTCCCCTCGCATTAACTCAATAAATTCTTTTGGGTAGTTTTTATGCCCTTCGACTATATCTTCTTTCCAGATTATTTTTTTTTTCTTTTAGCCATTTTGCCATTCTTGGCATAGCAATGTGATATTTTTGAGCAAATTGAAATACCAAAAATCCTTGCGTAGTTGCTTGGTTTGTAAGCATAGCCCTATGAGTACGAAGTCCTAGTTCAGGATTCGTAAGATTGTATTGAGAAATAACTCCACATACAGCGACTCTTGCATATGGAGCAATGTTATTGATTACAGAATCAGTAATCTTTCCTCCTACATTATCAAAATAAACATCTACACCTTTTTTACAATAACTTCTTAATTGTTTATCCACATCTTCTGATTTATAGTTTATAGCCTCATCAAATTTTAAAATGTTTTTAATATACTTACATTTTTCTTTTCCTCCTGCTATTCCAACCACAAAGCAACCCATTAGTTTTGCTAATTGTCCAACAAGTTGACCAACAGCTCCAGAAGCTGCTGAGACAACAACTGTATCTCCAGGGATAGGTTTTCCTATGTGAAATAGTCCAAAGTATGCTGTCATGCCTGGCATGCCCAATACACCTAGTGCGGTTTGTATAGGTGCTATACTGGGGTCAATTTTTCTAATATTCGCTTCATTAGATATTGCATATTCTTGCCATCCTAATGTAAAGCCTTCAACTATATCACCTTCATTAAATTTATTAGATTCTGATAAAATTATTTTACCAACGGCGCCACCAGTAACTACATCACCTATTTTGATGGGAGAAGCATAACTTTTTGCTGTACTCATTCTTCCTCTCATGTAGGGGTCTAGTGATAACCAAATTATTTTTATTAGTACTTCCCCATTTTTAATTTTGAGAGTTTGAATTGGTTCTTGGACTAACTTAAAATTATCTTCGGTAGGCATTCCTGATGGCCTACTAGTAAGTACAATTTTATTATTAAGTAAGTTTGAGTCTAAATTATTCATATAAAGCTCCTTTGAGTTATCTTATAAGTCCCTTAATTGGGCTAGAATGTTTAGCGTATTTTTTGTAATCTATCCTTCCTGATAAAAAAGATTTTCTTCCTGCCTTGACTGCATCTTTGATAGCACTGGCCATTTTTATTGGATCTTTTGCTCCAGCAATAGCAGAATTGACCAATACTGCGTCACATCCTAATTCCATAGCAAGTGCTGCATCTGATGCACATCCAATGCCTGCATCAACTATGACTGGAATTTTTGAATTCTCTGCTATTATGCTAATATTAAGAGGATTTTGAATTCCTAGGCCAGATCCAATTGGTGCACCCAATGGCATTATAGCTACACAACCCATATCTTCCAATTTGCGGGCTAAATTGGGATCATCTGAGCAATAGGCCATAACTTCAAATCCGTCTTCTATAAGTATCTTAGCTGCTTTAAGTGTTTCTATCATATCAGGATATAGAGTTTTTTTATCACCGAGAACTTCTAATTTCACTAACTTCCATCCACCTAGTTCTCTTGCTAGTCTTAAAGTTCTTAGAGCTTCATTAGCTGTAAAACAACCAGCAGTATTTGGTAAATATGTAAATAGTTTAGGGTTTATATAATCCATTAGCATAGGCTTACCTTTATTAGAAAGATTTATTCTTCTTATAGCTACAGTTACTATCTCTGCTTCTGCTTCTAATAGTGCCTTTTTATTTATAGAATAATTTTTGAACTTTCCTGTTCCAATTATTAATCTAGATGTATATTTTTTTCCTGCAAGAATGAAGTCATCAAAAAGAAAATTTTTTTCCAAATTCTATCCTCCGCCTATAAAATGAACTATTTCAATCACATCTCCGTCTAAAAGTAGCTTTTTACTATAAGACGATTTGGGTATTATTTCGGTGTTTAACTCAATAGCTATTTTTTTTTTATCTATCCCTAACTTGTTTATTAACTGTAATAATGTAGTATTATGCTCAACTATATTATTACGGCCATTAATTACAATTTTTATTTTATTATTTTTCATAATAGATTTTAATATGTTAAAATTTTTATATATGTAATTTCCTAGTTATTTTAAAATAATGTATTTAAACATTTAACAATTTTAATAAGTAAAAGATATGAATAAAAATCAAATATTAATTTTAAATGGGCCTAATTTAAATATGCTGGGAATTAGAGAGCAAGAAATATATGGAAAAATAAGTTTAAAAGATTTGGAAATTAAATGTATGAGTTATGCAAAAAAATTAAATTTTAAATTAACTTTTAAACAGTCGAACTATGAGGGTGAATTAATTAAATGGATACAAAATGCTAGAAATGTTTTTTCTACAATTATAATAAATGCAGGTGCGTATACGCATACATCAATAGCAATAAGAGATGCATTAATTATGTTTAATGGATTAATATATGAAGTGCATATTTCAAATATATATAAGAGAGAAGAATACAGGCATCATTCATATATATCTTCATTAGCAAGGGGTGTAATATGTGGAGCAGGAATTCTAGGATATGAAATAGCTATAGATGCGGCTAAAAATTATTATCCTAACTATATGAAAAAGGGGACTAAAGCATGTTAAGAATAAAATTGGATGAAATATTAATATCCAAATTATCTGATCTGTTAACTGAAAATAATTTAACGGAAATAGAAATTAAAGATGGAAGAAAAAGCATTAGAGTTACTCGTTCGGGTGTGAGTACAAGCTTAGATCTAAAAAGCATTAATGATCTTAGTAAGAATGTTAAAAATAAAAAATTAGACAAAAAAAATGATGAAAATATAGCAAACCACCCAGGAGCAGTAAGGGCACCTATGGTTGGTACCCTTTACCATGCTCCTTCTCCAAGTGCTAAGCCATTTATAGAGCTAGGAAAGAAGATAGAAAAAGGAGAGGTTTTATTCATAATTGAAGCTATGAAAACAATGAATCAAGTAAAGTCACACAAAGCAGGAAGTATTAAGAAAATATTGGTAGATAACTCTCAGCCAGTAGAGTTTGATGATATTCTAGCGGTAATTGAATAAGGTATAGTGGGTGTTTGATAAGATTCTTATAGCTAATAGAGGAGAGATAGCTTTAAGAATTTTAAGATCTTGCCATGAATTGGGAATTAAGACCGTAGCTGTCCACTCTACTGTAGATCAGGATGCTATGCATGTAAGATTATCTGACGAAAGTGTCTGTATTGGGCCTCCTCCATCAACTAATAGTTATTTGAATATACCAGCAATTGTGACTGCTGCAGAAATATCAGGCGCCGATGCGATACATCCAGGTTATGGATTCTTATCTGAAAATTCAAAGTTTGCTGAAATAGTTGAGGATCATGACATGGTTTTTATAGGACCTAAACCTGAGCATATACGCATAATGGGAGATAAAATTTCTGCAAGAGAAGAAATGAAGAGAAGAGGTGTGCCAACTGTCCCTGGCTCTGAATCTTCTTTGTCTTCCGAAGATGAACTGAAAAAATTATCTGATGATATAGGTTTTCCCTTAATAATAAAGGCTTCTTCGGGTGGGGGAGGAAAGGGAATGAAAGTAGTACATAAGATAGATGATATAAAAAAATACTTTAATTTAGCTAAAAGTGAGTCTAAATCCAATTTTGGGAATGATGAAATTTATGCAGAAAAATATCTAAAAAAACCTAAACATATTGAATTTCAAATCTTTGCAGATAATTACGGAAATGTTATTCATCTAGGAGAAAGAGATTGCTCGATACAAAGAAAGCATCAAAAAGTAATAGAGGAGGCTCCAGCTTTAATTTTAAATCAGAAGGAGAGAGCAGAAATACTTAAAATAGTTACTAATGCAATAAAAAAAGTTGGTTATAGAGGGCTTGGCACTTTTGAAATGCTTTATGAAAGTGGAAAATTTTATTTTATTGAAATGAATACTAGATTGCAGGTTGAACATCCGGTTACTGAAATGGTAACAGGTATTGATATAGTCACAGAACAAATAAGAGTAGCTTCTGGTGAAGAATTACTTCACAAGCAAAGCGATATAAAATTTTTAGGTCATGCTATAGAGTGTAGAATTAATGCTGAAGATTCATTTACTTTTCAACCATCTCCTGGAAAAATTACTTCTTATCATCCACCTGGTGGCAATGGAGTTAGAGTTGATTCTGCGTTATATCAAGGATATAAGGTCCTTCCATACTATGATAGTTTAGTAGCAAAGCTAATAGTGCATGGATCTGATAGAGAACAAGCCTTAAATAGAATGAAAAGAGCATTAAAGGAGTATGTTATTGAAGGAGTTAAAACAACTTTGCAGTTACATAATCATATATTATCTTCATCAGATTTTAAGAATTATAATTATGATATACATTGGCTAGAAAAATTTATATTAACAAAAAATTAATTTTGTCATGAAAAACAATATAGAAACTAAATTAATCTTAGAAGCGTATAGGAAGGGATTGTTTCCTATGGCAGAAAGTAAGTATAACGCAGAAATATTCTGGGTGGATCCTGAACATAGAGGTGTACTATTGAGTGAT
>CAYRXL010000071.1:0-2991 GCA_964428295.1 uncultured Alphaproteobacteria bacterium | reverse complement strand
TAAAAGAAAAATTAATAATTGCGCTAAAATAACAAAGTATAGGTCAGATACTTGGATTAATGAATCTATAAAAGAACTGTATATAAAAATGCATGAAGAAGGATATGCTCACAGTGTTGAGTGCTATTTAGATAAAGAATTAGTCGGTGGTTTATATGGATTATCCGTAGGAGGTGTATTTTTTGGAGAAAGTATGTTCAGTAATGTTAGTGAAGCATCAAAGTTTGCGTTGGTTCATTTAATAGAAAGGTTGATACTTGGAGGTTACGTGTTTTTAGACACACAATTCATAACTGACCATTTAAGACAATTTGGAGTAAAAGAAGTAAGTAGAAAACGATTTCAATATATATTATCTAAAGCCTTATCTGTAAATGCAAATTTTAAGTTTTACTCAGGAGAGGGATTCATAGGAGAAGAATTTTATCCGCTATCTAAAAAACTAGATTATCTTTATAAATAAATGATTGCTAGTCAATTTTATTTTTACATCCTAACAACCATACATCATATACAGGATGTTCCATGGGATTTAGGCTTGGGCTAGAGGAAAACATCCAACCTTCAAAAATATATCCCGTTTTTCCTTTTTCCTTTATTATGATATACGAAGCATTTTCTGGCTGTTTTTCTGGAGGGCTTTTGTAGCATAATTTCGGAGTGATGACTAGTCTTTCGAAATTACTTTCTTTGTTTATTGGAGTCAACAACTTAAAAGTCTTACCAGTCACACGGTCTATTGCCATAAGTTGAACTAAATTTTCAGCGTATAGAAACTTTAAGCTCATTAAATATATAATAAAAATATACAAATACTTATGCATTAATTCTTTAATAATTTGCTGTTTATCATATCTATTGATTTTTTTAATATATCTTTTACTTGATCCGGGTCAGCTCCAATTAAAATGGCTTCATCAAGTATTTCTTCTGCTAAGTTATAGATTTCAATTACGTTGTTATTTAGTAATTTGATCTTTTCTTCACATGATAGAGGATCTTTAGTTGCTGTTATCCACTTGTCTGGTAAAATATGTTTATTTTTAGGTTTAGATGTCATTAGTTTAATTTACAATATAATCCAATTTAGTTTGGAGGGTTCCAAGCTACATAGCTTTTTTTTGTAACTTTTTCATGTTTATTATGTTTGTCCATGCTTCCAGATGGAAAATATGCTTCTTTTGTTCCTGTCTTGTTATTTAAGCGCTCTTTTTCCCATTTAAATTTCTTTGTTGTAATAGGTATTTCAATTTTGTCGTTGGTGAGCCAACTTTGCCATTCTGTGGGGATTGCACTAGGATCAACATTTTTGAAATATAAAACCCATTTTCTTATATGATTTTTATTTTTTGAAATATAGTATTTGTTGTGGTAAATATCCTTTCCTACCAGTTTTCCATAAAACCAAGTAAATATATGTGTACCTATAGTGTTTAACAATTTATTACTTTCGTTTTTTTTTATTATATTAGGAAAATATTATTTCCTATTTCTTTCGTTTTCAATCATGTTTTTTAGTGCTTCAAAATCATATGCTCCAGGCAAGATTTTATTTCCAATTATAAATGTAGGAGTTCCTCTAATTCCTAACTTTTCAGCTATTTCCTTTGTCTCAGAAATAACTTCTATTATTGTTTTTGATTTCATATCATTCTCAAATTGTTTTAAATCTAATCCAACATTTTCTGCTAGATTTAATAATAAATCATTATTGATTTTTCCTCTATGAGATAATAAAGCTGTGTGGTATTCAATATATTTACTTTGGTTGTGTGCTGCTAGGGCTGCAGCGGCTGCTATATCAGACGTTTCTGAGAGTATAGGGAATTCCTTAAATATTATTTCTAATTCTTTTTCGTTTTTTGAAAGTTTTAATACTGCTTCCATAGTTTTTTTACAGTATCCACAGTTATAATCAATAAATTCTATCAAGGTGATTTTTGGGGTAGTAGATCCTATTCTAGGAGAATCCTTGTTTGTAAGTTTGTTATAATAGAAAGATAGGTTGGTTTCCCTTTCTTTTGCTTGTTTTTCTAGTTCTTTTTCTCTGTAGTTATTTAATGATTCTATTATTATTTCAGGATTATTCATCAGGTAATCATGAATAATTTCTTTAATATTTTCCGCATTATATTTCTCATTTTCTTCTGCTAGTGACAAACTAACTATTTTAGAACTAAAAACAACTAAGATTAGGGGTATAAAAACCAAAATTCTTATTTTACTAATAATTTGTTTTAATTTACTATTTTTCAAATTAAATCTCCTGAGAGTAATTTTATTTTAGAATATAGTATTATATTTTTTAATATAAAAATACTTTATTAATTATTAGATATTAGTTCTAATATATCTAGTGCGCGTAAATATGAAGGAGAATTGGGCTCTAGCTTCTTTTTTGCTCTGGAAGCAAACATTTTGGCTTCTCTGAACTGACCTTTTCTATAAGAAACTTCTGCTGCTACTAATTCTGATAGGGCTTCTTCTCCTTTTCGATTGTGTATCATGCCTTTAACATTCCACGCTATTATGTTATTTGGGTCGTTAATTAGTACTTTTTCTATGTCATTTTTAGCACTATTTATTAATTTCATAGAATTGGTTTCTATTTTTGTTTTAGCTAAGGCAATTAAAAATAAACTTGTGTCAGGTTTTAATAAAAGAGCTTTATTATATGAGTTTAATGCTTCTTTAAGTTTTCCATTTTCAAATAACATTTGTCCTTTTAATTCATGAAAATAAGGATCTTTAGGATATTCTCTAATTAATAAATCAATTTCTGATAGTGCTTTATCTAGTTTTGGTATTCGGTAAAATGCTATGCTTCTTGCATACCTTGCTGGAAGAGTTGTGTTTTGTTCTGGATAATCTAACAATACTTTTCCTGGATGTTCCAAAAATCCTACAAGTTTAGCTACAATTCTTTCATAAAGAATAGTATCAGTTGGAGTGTCAATCACGTTGGAGGTATCCTTTTCTTCTAATTTACTT
>CAYRXL010000070.1:8280-8893 GCA_964428295.1 uncultured Alphaproteobacteria bacterium | reverse complement strand
ATAAAACTTGCCAATAGAGGACATCCTGTTTCGCAAGTTCATTTAGGCAAACAATATGTACATGGGAATGGAGTTCCAATGAACTTAATTGAGGCTTATAAGTGGTTTCTTTTGTCTGAAACTGCGATAGCAGACCACTATATTAACCTAATTTCTGAAGATATGGAAAAAGAAGAGATAGATGAAGCTAAAAGAATTGCCACTAATTTCATAGCAAGTTACAATTAGATATTTATAGAACTAATTGTTAAATGTTACAAAACTATTTAAATCTTCTCTATCTGTTCTCAAATCATTTAATTTATTACTCTCATCTTCATAACCCAAAGCCATACCACAGTGAACTATAAAATTTGTTTCTATATTAAGAAGTTGTTCTATTTTTAGGTGCAAATGCCCCCAGGCGGCCTGTGGACATGTATGAAGATCAAATCCTCTTGCAGCTATACTTATGTTTTGTATAAACGCACCATAGTCAAGCCAACTCATCCATCCTAGGTCTTTTTCAATTGAAAATATTAACCCTACAGGAGCTTCAAAAAATTCATAATTTTTAGCATGAAATATTTTAGTTTTATCTTATTCTACCTTTTTAATAAACAAATGAGCATAA
>CAYRXL010000070.1:6104-8270 GCA_964428295.1 uncultured Alphaproteobacteria bacterium | reverse complement strand
CCAATCTTCCTTCTTCTAGAAAGATAAGGTTCTCTAAATTTCTCTAAGTAATGTACTCTATCAGCTTTGTGCTTAAAACCCTCTTTATTAAAAGTATTTACCAATTCCTTTTTGAAGTTTTTCAGAAAGTTTCCTGTTAATACATTAACTTTCCAAGGTTGAGTATTTGTCCCACTGGGTGCTCTACTAGCTACTCTTAAAATTTCCTCAACTATTTCTATGGGTACTAACTTTTTCTTATAGGCCCGAACTGACCTTCTTGATTTAATTGCTTCATGGGCATTGATCATTTTATTTCCCTCACTATATATAAATGAGTTATATTTTTCAAAAACTAAGTTGTAAATAAAAAAATTACAATGGAGACCACAATATGAACAAGGAAAAATATTCATTTCAGGCAGAAGTTGGTAAAATATTGGATGTCGTTGCCCATTCATTATATAGCCAGAGTGAAATTTTTGTAAGGGAATATATATCAAATGCTGCAGACGCATGTGACAAGTTAAGGTATGAATCTATAAAGAATACAAAACTTCAAGTCAAAGATAATGTTTTTAAGATTGAGATAGAATTAAATCCTAAAAATAAAATTATTACTATAAAAGATAACGGAATAGGAATGAATAAAGAAGACTTGATTAGTTCCTTAGGAACCATAGCAAAATCAGGAACAGAAGCTTTTATAGAAAAACTAAAGTCAGAAAAAAATAATAAGAATAATATGGCTCTTATAGGACAATTTGGGGTTGGATTTTATTCAGGATTTATGGTTGCTGAAAATATTAAAGTTATATCTAAAAAAGCTGGTGAAAGCAATGCCTGGATTTGGGAATCTGATGGGAAAGGCAATTATACCATTGACAAGGCTTCCCGTGACACCAATGGAACCGACGTTATTATATTCCTTTCAGAAAAAGCAAAAGAATTTACTGAAACTTTAAGAATTGAGAATATAATCAAAAAATACTCAGATCATATCTCTATACCAGTATACCTTCTAAACACAGATGACAAGGATAAAAAATCAACTCTAACAAACAAGGCCACAGCAATATGGAGTAGAGATAAAAAAGAAATCAAAACTGAACAATATAAAGAATTCTATAACAATATAACATTCTCATTTGATGAACCATGGTTAACTATTCATAATAAAATAGAAGGAATAATAAACTATACCAACCTTCTTTTCATACCTGGCGCTAGACCTCCTGACATTTTTACACCTGATAGAAAGTCTAATCTAAAGTTATACGTAAAAAAAGTCTTCATAACTGAAAGTTGTGACGAACTTATACCCAGATACTTAAGATTTGTTAAGGGCATAATTGATTCAGATGATATATCCTTAAACATAAGCAGAGAGATGTTACAGCATGATCCCTTAATATTAAAAATAAATAAGTCATTAACCAAACGTATACTCAGTGAACTATCAAAAAAATGTGAAAAATCTAGAACTGAGTTTTTACTTTTTTGGAAAAACTTTGGAATGCTTCTTAAAGAAGGTATACACGAAGACTACAGTAACAAACAAAAAATACTAGATTTTTCTTTATTTAATACTTCTACAAACGAAGACATGACAACGTTAGATGAGTATAAAAACAGGATAAAAGAGGGACAAGAAAATATATTTTATCTTAGCGGTGAGGATAAAGAACAATTAAAAAATAGCCCACAACTAGAAACATTTAAATCAAACGAAATAGAAGTATTAATAATGGATGACCCCGTAGATGAGTTTTGGTTGTCTACAACACCTGAATATAAAGATTTAAAATTTAAGTCAATAACTAAAGGTGATATAGATATATCTAAAATCAAATTAGAAAAAACTCCCTCAAATAAAAAAACAAAGGACAAAATTAATAATAAGGATCTAGAATCTTTAATAACATACTTAAAAAACTGTTTTGGAAATGAAGTTAAAGACGTGAGAATATCTAAAAGACTTACTGAAAGCCCTATTTGTTTAGTGGCTGATGAAACTGAAATGGATATGCATTTAGAAAGCCTTTTGAAAAAACATAAACAGCTAGATAAAACATCCACGAAAATACTTGAGATTAATGACAACCACGATTTGATAGCATCATTAACTAAAATAGACAGAAGCAAAAAAGAAAATAGAGAGAAACTTGAAACCATAGCATTTTTATT
>CAYRXL010000070.1:3734-5978 GCA_964428295.1 uncultured Alphaproteobacteria bacterium | reverse complement strand
ACCTATAAACGACTCTAGAAGATTTAGCAATAGAATAAATAAGATAGCAGAAGAAAGCATTAAATAGGACCGTTATTCTTCTTTTCTTATTAATGCTAAGCTAAACTTTCTATCTTCCAGCTCGTAGAAAGATTCTATTTTCAACTCCGCCTTATCAACAATACTTTCTATGGAAGAATTAGTAAATTTCTTGCTAATTTCTGTTAATATTTTTTCCCCCATACCTATCTCTACTAATTTCTCTTGTTTAGGGAAAGTGACTGAATGTTTCTTATTAGATATTAAATACATTTCTATTTGATTTTTCTTAGAGTTATATTTCGCACTATGTTCAAAGTTATTTAAGTCAAAGTTAGTATTATAATTGTTATTCATAACATTAAGTATGTTTAAATTAAACTTTTTAGTTATTCCTTCAGAATCATTGTATGCAGATTCCATTAAATCAAGAGATTTAACTTTATCAAAACCTAATAACAAAAAATCATTTTCTTTCATAATTCGAGCTATTTGGGATAAAAAGGTCATGGATTTAATAGTAGAAAAATTTCCCAATGTGCTACCTAAAAACAAAATCAGTCTGTTACCTTTGCTTTCAGGAATGCTATTCAGATCATGCAGGTAATCTCCTAAATATAAATTGATAATAAGATTTTTAAATTTTTCCTTAAGTCTATCATTTGACATAAAAAGTGCTTTCTCTGAAATATCAAAAGCTGAATAGCTAACCTGCAAACTATTTTCACAGCAAGAGCTTAATATTTTATCAGTTTTTCTTGATGATCCACTGCCTAATTCAAATACTTCAAGTGGATCAGATTTCTTAACAATTTCGTTAGAATAGAGATCTAAAATCTTAGCCTCCTCTCTAGTTAAATAATATTCCTTAGTTTCACAAATTAAATCAAATAATTTACTACCCATCGTGTCGTATAATAAGAAAGTAGGTAAAGTTTTATTACTACCTGATATGCTAGCTATAATATCATTTATATCTCTTTTTTCAGAAGTTGAGTTAATAATTTTAATCATCTAAATAACTTATTTTTAATATCTTTTATTTTTATATATTTAAAAACGCAACAAGAGTAAATAAAATTTTAATATTTTATTTTATTGCTATCTCTGTA
The DNA here is from genome assembly GCA_964428295.1 of uncultured Alphaproteobacteria bacterium. Classification (GTDB taxonomy): domain Bacteria; phylum Pseudomonadota; class Alphaproteobacteria; order TMED109; family TMED109; genus CAYRXL01. Next base: position 4,848 of record CAYRXL010000070.1, on the reverse strand, counting down.
TCATATGTAATTCGCTATATTAAAATATTTAAAATTTATGTTATGAGTTTATCATGTGCAGACATCTCGCTTATATTGGAAGAAGAAAAAAAACTCTAAATAACTTAATACTTGATCCAGATCATTCACTATTAAAACAATCCTTTATGCCAAAAGAATTGAAAGAAGCCACTATTAATGCAGACGGTTTTGGTATTGGATGGATTATGAAGAATAATTTACCAGGGATATATAAAAACAGTTTACCCATTTGGTCTGATCAATCACTAAAATACGTTGGAAATAGCATTAGTTCAAATATAATAATTGCAAATGTTAGAAGTGCAACTCCAGGACAAGGGTACGGACATCAAAATATCCATCCATTTATTTTTAAGAACATGTTGTTCTCTCATAATGGTTATATAAATAATTACAATAATATTAGAAACATTCTAATCAAAAAACTAGATAAAGATTTTTTAAACAATATAAATGGAAATACAGATTCAGAATCAATTTTTGCCTTAATATGTCAAAACATTTCTAATGGAGATGATGTTAAAACAGCCATATTTAAGACTTTTAACTTAATAAAAGAAATATCTAATGATGCCCTCTTAAATATAATTATTATAAGAAAATTTGGATCAAATAAAGAAGTGTATGCAACCAGATATGCTATCGGAAAAACACCTCCTAGTTTATATATACTTAACCTCCTAGACACCAAACAAGAATCTGCTGTTATTGCTTCAGAAGCACTAGATAATAAAATAAAATGGAATAAAATACCATCTTCTACCTACATACAAATACAAAACACAAGTTTATTAACTCAAAGTATAATTTAATCATACATTATTATGAAATTATATAATCAAAAAAAGCTAATTAAAAGGTGGATAGAACTTCAAAACCTAACTATAAAATACGTCTATGAAGAAGGAGATGAAAATTTCAGAAAGTTTAACCATAAAGATATAAGTCCTATAGGATGGCATTTATTACATTGTCTGTACATAGAAAGTTTGTGGATTAGAAAAAAAATACTTAATAAAAGTGAATTTACTGATAAATTAAAACCATTAGCATGCTCATCTACAAGCATAAAAAAAGAAAGGGGGGAAACCCT
>CAYRXL010000070.1:0-3724 GCA_964428295.1 uncultured Alphaproteobacteria bacterium | reverse complement strand
TGTTAGCTTTATGTAAAAAAGCTATGAAAGAAAATATTAATATCTACACAAATATAAACCCCTTCATATTAAAACAATTTTTTAATGAAGAAAATTTTTTATTAAATTTTATAATTAATCATTATGCACAGCATATCGAGACTATCAGAATGTCTTTAGCTGCTAAAAATAAAAAAAAATGTTCTATAGCTATTGATTTTGCAAAATCTATAGATCCTAGCACCCCTATTCAACCAGAAATCTCCATAAAAAATAATTCTTTTTCTGTAGGATGCAGTAATAAATATTTTAGTTACGATAATGAAAAACCCAAAATAAAAACTATCAATAAAAACTTTCTTGTTTCTTTAAAGCCTGTATTAAACTCTGAATGGATGTTATTTATTTTAAATGGAGGATACGAGAATAAAAAACACTGGTCAAACAAAGGATGGAATTGGAAAAATAAATTTAATATCTCTATGCCTCAAAACTGGATACATTTTCATAAAAATAAATATGCAATATCTACTCCTTATGGACATGCCACGGTAGAACCAGAAATGCCAGTCTATGGAGTTAGTAAATATGAAGTGGAAGCATACTCAAAGTGGACTAACTGTAGATTGCTACATGAATATGAGTGGGAAATAGCATATGAAAAATTAAAATTAAAAAACCAAGTTTGGGAATGGTGTTATAATTATTTTTTCCCCTACTCTGGCTTCAAACCTTTTCCATACTTAGAATATTCTACTCCTTGGTTTGGAGTAACACATAATGTACTAAGAGGTTCTAGTAAATATAGTGAAAAAGACATTCGAAGAAATAGTTTCAGAAATTATTACCATCCTTCTACAAGATATGCTTTTTCTGGGACTAGACTCGCCATCGACGAAAACTAAAATTTATTACATATTATTTTTAATTTCAAACGTATTAATTTCATAATTTATACAACTTTATTGTATCCTTATTAATTATAAGAGTCATTTTTGAATACTTTATATTACTATTCATTGTTAGCTGGCATGCATTGGTAGCTTATAAATTAATCCATTTAGTATGGTTATTTTACAGAAAAAGGTAAATTCATAGTTCCTGTCAGGAGATCGTAGCACCATAGTGGCATCAAAACATTTATTTACCAAACTGGTTCTTCAAAAACTTCAGAAAATGGGGCGACTGATGGGTCTTGAACCCACGACCTCCGGTACCACAAACCAGCGCTCTAACCAACTGAGCTACAGCCGCCAAAAAAAGTAATATATCAGAATGTTATATAAATATAAAAGATTTAATATATATTAGTTTTTAAATATTTATTATTTGAAAGATTTTATACAACTGATATTATGTATTTTTTACTATATCTTTACTATTTAATTAGGAGAGCAACATGAAGAAGATAGAAGCTATAATAAAACCTTTTAAATTAAATGAAGTTAAAGATGCCTTAAGCCAGATTGATTTAAATGGTATAACAGTTTTGGAAGCCAAGGGATATGGAAGACAAAAAGGTCATACAGAACTATATAGGGGAGCTGAATATAGCGTAGACTTTCTACCAAAAGTTAAAATAGAAATTGTACTTCCTGATGATAAGTTAGAGGCTGCAATAGATACGATTCAAAAAGTAGCTAATACTGGAAAAATAGGAGATGGAAAAATATTTATTAGCAATATTGAAAAAGCCATAAGGATTAGAACTGGAGAAGAAAACGAGCAAGCAATATGAAATCGTTTCTCCCTATTGACATCGAACAACCTTAATATACTATATAAGAATAATCTCTGGTTTGAGATTGATTTAATAAAATCGTTCAACCATTTATGTTATGGTCGGAAGTAAGCTGAGGCTGAAGGAACGCGGTTTAGTTAATCGTTTCAAGTTGTGATATTTTAAATAGATTAATTACTTTTAGGAACGCATTAATCACTAATAAACCTCTCTATAGGCTAAGCTAGAAAATTGTTTATTAAACTTAAATATAAAAAATTAATAATATATGGGAGCTTAGATGACTGAAGAAAATATACTAAAAATGATAAAAGACAACGATGTGAAGTTTGTAGACTTTAGGTTTACTGATCCTAAGGGAAAATGGCAACATACTGCACAAACCGCTTCAAGCGTAGATAAATCTCTTTTAAGCAAAGGGATAATGTTTGATGGATCCTCTATAGCTGGATGGAAATCTATTAATGAATCAGACATGAACCTAAGGCCTGATTTATCTTCTGCAGTCTTAGATCCATTTACCGCACAGCCACAACTTATATTGTTTTGTAACGTTGTAGAACCTTCCAATGGTGAATTATATAATAGATGCCCCAGATCAACAGCACTAAGGTCAATAAACCTATTGAAAGAATCTGGAATAGCTGACACGTGTTATTTTGGACCAGAAGCAGAATTTTTTGTGTTTGACGATGCAAAATGGAATGTCTCAATGAATGATACTTTTTACCAAATAGATTCAGATGAAGGTCCATACAATTCACCCACTACTTTTGACGGTGGCAATATAGGTCATAGACCAGCAATTAAAGGAGGTTATTTTCCTGTTCCACCTGTAGATTCTATGACTGATATGCGAGCAGAAATGGTCAGCACCATGATGGAAATGGGTATTGATATGGAGAAACATCACCATGAGGTAGCTCCTTCTCAAAATGAATTAGGGGCAAAGTATTCAGACTTATTAAAATCGGCCGATGACCTACAAAAATACAAATATGTTGTACATATGGTGGCTCATTCATACGGTAAAACAGCTACATTTATGCCTAAACCTGTGCTAGATGACAATGGATCGGGCATGCACTGCCATCAGTCTCTATGGAAAGATGGCAAACCTTTATTTGCTGGGAATGAACAGAATGACCTTTCAAAAACCTGCCTTTATTATATTGGGGGAATAATAAAACATGCAAGAGCTTTAAATGCTTTTACGAATTCAACTACTAACAGTTACAAAAGACTGGTACCAGGATTTGAAGCACCAACAATTCTAGCATATTCTGCTAGAAACAGGTCAGCTTCAGTTAGGATTCCTTGGGCAGATAATGAAAAAGGAAAGAGAATAGAGGTTAGATTTCCTGACGGCGCATCTAATCCGTATTTAGCTTTTTCTTCGATGCTACTAGCTGGGATAGATGGAATAAAGAACCAAATAGATCCAGGAGACCCAACTGATGTTGACTTCTATGAGGCAGATGAAGCTACTCTTAAAAGCATACCTACTGTAGCCTCATCACTATCTGATGCTCTTGATGCATTAGAAAACGACAATGATTTTCTATGCGAAGGAGGTGCATTTTCACGAGATCAATTAGAAGGGTATGTAGAGTTAAAAAGAGAAGAAGTTACTAAATTAAACAATACGCCTCATCCTGTAGAATTTGATTTGTATTACAGTACTTAGTGATGACTTTTTAATTTTCTACTGTGGCAATTGCTTGGGTTTTCCATCACTATCGATTGCCACATAGATAAATGTACCGTTGGTAACTTCATTAGTATTGTTTTTACCAGGAGTGCCAGAAGTAACTCTTAACTTAACTGTTATTGAAGTATTACCTATTTTAATAACCTTCCCGTAGCATGTAACCGTATCACCCACCTTCAAGGAAGCTAAATTTTCAAATTCAGAACTAGCAACAAGTGAATCACTCTTGGCATTGGCATCAAGTTGAACCCACTTAGGTGTTATTTCGGTGATTCGAGCATCAATTATGGATC
>CAYRXL010000069.1:0-8955 GCA_964428295.1 uncultured Alphaproteobacteria bacterium | reverse complement strand
TGAAATATCATATGGGGTGTAGATATATAATTCATAATTTCTTCTTTTTGCTTCAACTATTAAGGAAAATGTACTATCTGTATCTATATTTATATCTTCTATTGGGTCCATTTGCACAGCTACATACATCTTCTATTCTCCTTAAATGAGTATAATTTTAAATTAATTTTCAATATAATTTTTTCTCCTTGGGTCATTTTTCTCTACTATCAGGTTCACTACCTTTTTTACACCTGGTACATTTTGGGCATTTTTTATTATTTTATTTAATTCTTCTTTATTTTGCGCTATCCCAATGACATAGAGCACGGCATTTTCTGTAGTTGCTGTGTAATTAACTTCAGAAATTTGTTCATCAGTTAGTAATTTTGCTCTGAATTCTAATGCTATGCGCGAATCTTTTAAATAATCTAGAAAGCTATTTTTTCCAACTGATGTATAATTTAATACTTCTCTTACTCCAGAAGTGTTCCAGGCTATTTTTGCAGCCTTATCCCTATCCTCATTGTTATTTAGTAAGCCTACAAGTAAAACTCTTCCTTCTATTACTATAACTTTTACTTTTGAGAAGAGATCATCAAAATTGTCACTAAATAATGCCTCTTCAATTTTAGTTTTTATTACCAAGTCTTTAGCTGCTTCTTGAGAAGACCTTTCTTGTGTGAGTACTACCGCTCCTTTAGTTACTCCTCCTACTACTACAGGCGCACATCCACTAATTATAAAAAATAATATTATAAAACTTAATCTTATCATATTTTTTCTTTCATATATTTTAATAATCTAAATTATTAGTTTCAAATAATCTAACCTTTTTTAGACAAAAGTTTTAAACATCTTTTGTATATTTCATTTCTATTTTCCTTGGTTGTTTTAGACATGAGGGAAGAAACTTTTGATGGTGCATTGTATTTAAGTTTTTCTAACAATATTCTGTCACTAACTTTATTTACTACTTTTTTATCTTTAAGAGAATTAATTAATATAATAATTTCCCCTTTCAATAAATTGTTTTTTGTTGAATCAGCATTTAAATTGTCAAAACAATCATCTATTAGCTCTTCATGAATTTTAGTTAATTCTCGAGCAATAGTAAAAGACCTGCCTGTAAATATATTTTTAATCTCATTTAACAAATTATACACCCTACTTGCTCTTTCAAATACAACCAAAGTTAAGTTCATTTTGGAAGCTTCAATTAATATTTTATTTCTTAAAGATTTTTGTTTTGGTAAAAAACCTAAAAAAATGAACTTATCTGTGCTAACTCCTGAAACTGATAATGCAGCTATAGGTGAAGAAGGTCCTGGAATGCTGTATACCTTTATCTTTTTCTTTTTTGTTTCACTTACAAGCCTATAACCTGGATCAGAAATTAAAGGTGTCCCTGCATCTGAAACTAAAGCTATTTTCTTTCCTTTCTTCAATTCTTCTAATATGGTATTAATTTTTTTTGGAGCATTATAATCGTTATATGAAATAAGACTTTTATTGTTGATAAAATATTTATTAAGGAGCTTTAAAGTTTGTCTTGTATCTTCACAAACAATAATGTCAACTGAAGATAAAGTGTTAATAGCTCTGATGGTTATGTCTTCAAGGTTTCCGATGGGAGTTCATATTACATATAACCCTGGGGCTAATAGTGTGTTATTTGTTTTAATTGCTTGTTTTGTTTTTAATGAGATGTTCATTATAATTCAGCCCGGAGAATAAGTTATGAACAATTTATACAATATACTAATGAAATTTATAAAAAAAAGCATTATCAATTTATTTTTCTTATGTTTGTTGCTTTTATATGGTTGTGCAGAAAAAAAATTTTCAGAATTAGATATAGTTATAGAAGCTCGAAATTTTTTTACTGAGCATCCAGAAAATGCTGAGAATTTAAAAAATGAAGAAAGTGGAACTGATGATTTAAAAGACAAAAACAAACCGAAAACAGAAAAACAAAAAGTACAAGAAGAAAGGATAATCGAGGATAAAAAACAAGAAAATGAGGTAATTCAAAATCTACCAGAAATAAAAGAAGATAAAGAAAAAATTATAGATACTATAAAAATTGATGAAATGGAGAAAAATAAGAAAGATAAAGCTAAATCTCAAATTATATATGATGCATTAGATGAGATGGAGAAAGAAAAGCGGATATTAAAAAATGAAACAGAAAAAAATATTACAAATTTTGGTGTTCTTCTTCCTTTGTCTGGAAAGAATAAAGTTTTGGGAAAAGCATTTCTAGAATCAATAGAATTAGCCCTATTTGATCTTAAAAATCCAAAAATTAAGTTAATTATAAAAGACAATAAAAGCGATCCATTAATCGCAAAACAAGAATTCATGAATTTATTAAAAAACGAGGTAAAAATTATAATTGGTCCTATCTTTTCTGATTCAGTTTTAGCAATAGATAGTTTAGCTAAAATTAATAATATACCAGTTTTAGCTTTTACAAACAACACTTCCCTAGCTAGAAGAGGACTTTGGACTTTGGGTATAGACCCAAGTCAACAGGTTAGAAGGGTGATTGATTTTATGATAAAAGATGATAAACAAAAATTTGCTGCATTACTACCTGACAACAGATATGGGAATATAATAAATAATTCTATTGAAGACATACTTAGTGACCATGGTCTCAAATTAGAAAGAAATGTATTTTATTCAAAAAATAATAATGATTTAGAAATAGCCGTAAAAAAAATATCGCAAGGTTTTGAAAGTTTACCCATTAAACCAGAGAAAGAAAATTCATTTATTGAGGAAGGCTTAATGGAAGAAGAATTTCCGTTTGAAGCTATTGTAATTGCAGCATCTGGAGAAGAACTAAGAATATTATCTGCACAATTGGAATATAATAATGTTGATCCTGACTATGTTCAATTTTTGGGAACTACTGCATGGAGAGAAAATAATGTTATTGGTGAACCTTCATTAGTTGGGGCTTTGTTTTCTTCTACTGTTGGTTATAAGAATAATGAAATTAAAATTAGATATAAAGCATTATATAGGAAAAATATGCCTTTAATAACAATGCTAAGTTATGATGCTTTAGCTTTGGCAGAAGATTCTTTGATAGATGGTGATGTCAGCATTAAAAGACTTGTTAAAAAGGATGGATTTTTAGGACTTAGAGGTTTGTTTAGACTTAATGATAATGGAACAGTAGAAAGAAGTTTAGCCATTTATAAAGTTAAAAACAAAAATTTTATTATAGTTGATCAGGCACCAAAAAGTTTTATTAATTATTATTAAACAAAAGCATATATATTATAGTATTGAGGACAGAAAAACCTTTGGTCGTAGCAGATAATTTGTTTTGAGATAGTTTAATAAAATTTTTTTTAAGAAGAAAGTCTAGGGATTCCTTATTTAGATATTTTATTAAATTATCGTTTAATGTTTCTTTGGCCTTAAATAAATCTATGCCATCAGAGATTCTCATCCCTACCATTATCAACTCTTTTACAATGTCTTTTTTATTAATTGTTTTTTTAATTTCTACTGCTGTTCCTTTCTCTTTTATTTTATTTATCCAAGAGATTGGATTTTTATACATAGATATTGCATTAATTTTATTAGCAACCTTTAATCTAGAATGAGCTCCAGGCCCTATTCCTATGTAGTTTCTATATTTCCATATTGCTTGATTATGAATACATTCTGACCCTTTGTAAGCATAATTAGATATTTCGTATTGAAATATTTCTTTTTTGGTTAATATTTCCTTTGTTAGGTTAAATATCTCATATAAAGCTTTTTCTGAGGGAAGGCTAAAAATTTTATTTTTATATAAATTAAAAAATTTAGTTTTTTCTTCAATAGTGAGTTGGTAAATTGATATGTGGTTAGTAACTAAGCTAGATGCAAATTCCAAGTTTTTTTTCCATTTATTAGCTGTTGATTTAGGAAGACCATTCATTAGGTCAAAGGAAACATTATCAAATATACTATTGCAAACTTCTAGACTTTTTAGGGCGGTTGCAGCATCATGATCTCTTCCTAAAAATTTTAAATCGTGTTCATTAAATGATTGTATTCCTAAGGAAATTCTATTAATACCAGATTTCTTATAATCTAAAAATTTTTCGTTGGTAACATCGCAAGGATTAGCTTCTAATGTTACTTCTGTATCATTATTAAGTTGCCAATATTTATTAATTAGTTCGAGTATTTTATAAGAAGTCTTTGGAACCATTAGTGATGGAGTTCCTCCGCCAAAAAAAACACTTATAACCTCACTTTTTCCAATTAATTTGTAAAAATTTTCTAATTCTTTATCAAAAGCACTAACCATCTCATTCTCTTTTATTAAATTGGTAACTTTATATTTATTAAAGTCACAGTATGGGCAAATATTTTTACACCAAGGCCAATGAATATATATTGATATACTATGCACTTTTAAAACTATTTATTAATAAATCAAAGGCTATTTTTCTATGGCTAATCTGATTTTTTTTTTGCATGGATAGCTCAGCAAAGGTTTTGTTTTGTCTTATAGGCTTGAATATTGGGTCATAGCCAAACCCATTTTTGCCTTGAGGAGGAAAGCATAACTTGCCTTCTATTTTTCCCTCGAAGGTATTTATGCGAAAATCATTTTCTACTAGAGCTAAAACACATATAAAAAATGCTTTTTGATTATTAGGGTTTTTGCCTAGTGCTGATATTTTAGTTTTTATTTTTTCAAAAGCTAAATCATAGTTTTTATGTGATCCTGCCCATCTAGAAGAATATATACCGGGTTTTCCATTTATACATGGAATGCTCAATCCACTATCATCTGCTATGCTGGTAATTTGAGATAATTTAAAAGCATTTTTTGCTTTTATTAAAGCATTATCTTTAAAAGTGGAACCATCTTCTTTTGGTATTGTTTCAGTAAATTTATTTATATTAATTAATTCAGGATTGTGATTTTTAAAAAAATATCCAAATTCCTTAATTTTGCTTTTATTGCTAGTTGCAACTACAATTTTATTTGGAAGTGTCATCTTTTAAAAATAGCTCTATTGCATTCTTTTGGAGTAAAAATATACTTTTACTTTCATTTTTAACTAAATTTATCATTTTTATCAATTCGGACTGTTTTATTGCTCCTTTTTCACCACTGCATTGGACTTCAATTAAATCTCTATCCTCATTTAGAACAAAATTAGCATCTACATCAGATTTCGAATCTTCAAAAAAATCTAAGTCTAATAATATTTCTTTATTCAATATACCGCATGAAATACCTACAATTCTACTGAGTAGAGGATTCTTTTTTATTAGATTTTTTTTTATTAAATTTATATATGCTATTTCTAAGGATACACAAGAACCTGTAATTGATGCCGTGCGAGTTCCTCCATCAGCAGAAATGACGTCACAATCTATTTTAATTTGTCTCTCTCCTAACATGTAAAGATTACTAGTTGCTCTCAAACTTCTTCCTATCAGTCTTTGTATTTCTTGAGTTCTACCTGATTGTTTTCCTGTTACAGACTCTCGATTAGTACGTATTGAGGTTGCTGTTGGAAGCATTGAGTATTCAGCCGTGATCCATCCGCATCCTTTTTTTTCAAGCCATTTTGGAATATTATTTTCTACAGTAGCAGAGCAGATTACTTTTGTATTTCCATATTCAACTAAGCATGAACCATCCGAATTTTTCATATAATTAGTTGATAAAGTTATTTTTCTTAAACTTTTATTTCCTCTAGAAAAAGATCTCATATTTTCTTTCTTGATATATTATTTTGTCTAAATAATTTACTATATATAGTATATATAATTAATAAATTATTAGGTAAGGAATATTTTTGTTTAGAGAAAAAAAACATAACAATATTGGTGATAGATCTAAGGTCATAATGACTAAAGCTGTCGAATCATACCTTAAATATGGACACCCTGTTTCATCTAGTCACATATCTAAATGTTTAAATAATTCATTGTCTCCATCAAGCATTAGGGTTGCTATGGCTAATCTCGAAAACTTAGGACTATTATATTCACCTCACACATCTGCCGGTAGGGTTCCGACGGACAAAGGACTAAAGTTTTTTGTAGATGGTTTGCTTGAATTAGGGGATTTATCCGAACAAGAAAGGAATGAGATAGAAACTAGATGCAATGTTACTGGAAGGTCACTTCTAGAAGTATTAAATCAAGCATCAAATGAGCTGTCAGGTTTATCGCAGTGTACATCTTTAGTTTTAGCTCCATCAATTGACAAACCTTTAAAGCATATTGAATTTGTTCCACTTGATCTATTGAGAGCATTAGTTGTTACAGTAGATATTAATGGATTGGTAGAGAACAAACTAATAGATCTTCCAAAAGGTTTGCCTCGGTCGGGATTAACAGAAGCTTCTAATTATGTTAATTCTCGTATATATGGAAAAACTCTAGAAGAGACTAAGATACTAATAGATACAGAACTAGAGAAAAAAGAATCTGAACTTGATGAGTTGTCTGAAAAAGTTGTTTCAGCAGGAATAGCAATTAAAAGTGAAAACAATGGGGACGATCATTTTCTTTTGAATAGAAGAGATCTCATTTTAAATGATATACTTCTACAGCAGGATATAAATAGACTGAATAAACTTTTTATACAATTAGATAATGAGAAAAATTTTTCTAGGATACTAAAGTCAATAACTAAAGGCACAGGCGTTCATGTTTTTATTGGCGCTAACAGTGACTTGTTTGATTTAGCTGGTTGTTCAATGATCATAGCTCCACTCAAAAGAAAGAATATAGAAAATAAAAGTACTAGGGTAACTGTTGGAGCCATAGGAGTAATAGGGCCTACTAGATTAAATTATGCTAGAATTATTCCTATGGTTGATTTTACAGCTAAAGTTTTAAATAAATTTATGGGTTAGGTCTTGAGCTTTTAAATATACCTTCCCATTTATTAATTATTATTGAAAGGAAAGCTCAAATGACTGAAATAGTTGAGAATGATGAAAATGTAGAATTGAAACAAGAAACTAGTCATAAAGAAGAATCTAAGGATTCAAGCGGCGATATAAAGGAAAGTATGGATTTAGATGAAAATAAAATTCAAAGTAAAGATAAAAATGGTAAGAAAGGGCTCTTTAATGTAAAAAGTAAAAAAACTTATGCTAAATCAAAAGATAAAGAAGAAAAATTAAAAGAAAAAATTGAAAAACTAGAATATGAAGTTACGGAAAGTCAAAATAGAGCTTTAAGGGCACTAGCAGAAGCTGAAAATACTAGAAAACAATCTGAAAAACAAAGATTAGAATTAATTAAATACGGGATCCAACCTCTAGCGAGGGAAATCTTAGAAGTTCGTGATAATTTTTCTAGAGCTTTACAACTAGATGAAAATGACAATCAAAATATAGATAGTCTTAAAGAAGGATTAGAGTTAACTCTAAAAGAATTTGAAGGAATCCTAGAAAAATTTAATATAAAAAAAATAAGCCCGATTGGCGAAATGTTTAACCCTAACCTTCATCAAGCAATGTATGAAGGAGAATCAACTGATTATGATGCTGGGCTAATATGTGAAGTTATTCAAGATGGTTATGTTTTTCATGATCGTTTGTTAAGACCTGCTTTGGTGGGGATATCTAAGAAAACAGATAAAATTGAAGAAGATAATAATAATGAGAATAATGACAAAAGCAAGTGAAGTAAATTACATTAACATGAATTACAATACAGTAAAATTATTTGAAGGACTTATATGTTTGCCATTGCGTGCTGATTGGAAAGTGGATACAGATGATGAGGAAAAGATATCAATAAATTTTCCTCATGGACCTTATCCAAAATTAGGAATTCATATAGAGAGTAGAATAAAAAATAAGACTATAAACAATGAAGAAGAAAAAATCCTTGTTCAGGGAATGGATCACTCAAAAAAAAATATATTAAAACACTCTAATGGAAATATTAGTTTTAGCTATCAGGCTAGTATAAAAAATGATAATAATTTAAGAGTATGGAGGGTGCTTAATGTATTAAATAACAGACACATTAGATTATTAACACTAGCACTATCATGGCCAGATAATCACGATGCAAATATATTAAGCAATAGGATAGTTAAAGAAGTTGACGTTTTAATAGATAAAATAAGTTTTAGTATAAAAGAAAAACTCGTTGATAAAATTGCTACAGCGACTAAAAAGGCTAATGAACTTTCTCTTGAAAATGTAGAGCTTTGGGATGGTTTGAAAATTAGATTGCCCAAAAATTGGGAAAAAGAAACAGATCAAGAGAATAAGACAGCATGTTTTAACGTGTCCAATTTAAATAATGCAAATTTATACATAGACTACGAAAAAGTATCTTATCCTAAAAACTATATTATCAGAGAAAAAGATATAATGAAGATAGCTCAGAATATAACTGAAGAGAGTGGGGCTGTTAACTTAAAAATAGAAAAATCAGGAGATAATGAATACTTATTGAGTTGTAGAAGCAATGAAAAATTTGATACACTGAAAGACCCTATGGAGCAGTATTTTTGGCATATATTTACTATAAATAAAAATACGTTAAATACTTTGAATATAGTTTTTGTTCATTCAAAAGAGAATATACATTTAGCTTATAAAATATATGAATTACTTAATAACGAAGTGCGCAACGCATATATTTTTTAAAGGTTCTTGTATTTTCTTAATTAAGACCCATATTTAAAATGCAAAAGATTTTTAATTAATGATATGAAATTTAAGGAGAATTTTTAATATGAGCAAGGTTATTGGAATTGACCTTGGTACCACAAATTCTTGTGTTGCTGTTATGGAAGGGTCGTCAGCTCAAGTCATTGAAAATAGCGAAGGTGCACGTACTACACCTTCAATGGTTGCTTTTACTGATGAAGGAGAAACTCTTGTTGGACAACCAGCTAAGAGACAGTCTGTAACCAATCCAAATAATACACTATTTGCTATAAAAAGACTTATTGGTAGGCAATAT
>CAYRXL010000068.1:6224-9006 GCA_964428295.1 uncultured Alphaproteobacteria bacterium | reverse complement strand
ATTATCTTTTGAGTATAATTTGTTTTTTTCTAAAATTTTAAGAAGATTTGATAGTGATTTCATTTTTCCATTATTTAAGAAATCTTCAGCAGGGATATTGATGCTATTTGGGATATGACCCTTTCTGATTTCTTTTCTTGGTTCTTTTTCTAATCCTAAGAATCTGCTTTGCGGTCTTGCATCTAAGATTACTACTTGTTTATTCTTATTTTTGCTAAGTTTGCTTATTTCATGCATATCTGAACAAAGATTTTTTTGTATTTTTTTTACAGTAAACTTTTTAAATTTTGTAAAAAATATTTCCGATGAAATTGATCCTTTTAGCTTTATCCATTCTTTCAAACCACCATTTAAAATAGAGACTTTATTATGGCCAAAGTATTTAAACATCCACCAAACCCTAGGTGAAGTTGAAATACCGTCATACGAATAAATTACTATATGGTCTTCATTGCCAATTCCCATATTTGAAATAATTTGACTAAATTTCTCTTTCTTGGGTAGCATATGTGGTAATTTAGATTCTTTATCTGATACTTTTTCTATATTAAAGTGAATAGAATTGGGAATATGCTGTTTTCTAAATTCTTTTTCAGGGTCTCGTTTGATTCCAGGTAAATACCAGGAGGCATCTAATATTTTTATGTTTTTTAAGTTGTAATTCATTTTTAACCATTTGACACTAACTAAGTTTTTATGATGAGTCATTAGTAATCCAATCGGGGGTGGGAAGGTTTCTTTCTTTCAAAAATTTCAGATTAAACACTTTGCTTGCATATCTTGTTCCGTAGTCACACAAAACAGTGACTATAGTATTATTTGGTCCTAATTTCATTCCTAGCTTTATGGCTCCAGCAATGTTTATTCCTGAAGTAGGTCCGAGAAAAAGACCTTCATTTTTTAAGAGATCAAAAATTACTCTTAAGGCTTCTGTGTCAGATATTTGGAATGCCCCATCAATTTCAATCTTTTTAAGGTTATTAGTTATCCTACTTTGACCTATTCCTTCTGTAATTGATTCTCCTTGAGGATTAGGTTTGCCTTTTTTTATCCAACTATACATTCCTGACCCCATAGGGTCGGCGCAGTATATTTTAATTCTTCTATCAATCTTTTTTAATCCTATGCTGTTTCCTCCAATTGTACCTCCAGTACCAACTGCACATATAAATGCATCTATTTTTCCATTAGTCTGCTTCCATATCTCCTTTGATGTACCCTCAATATGAGCTTTTCTATTGGCTACGTTGTCAAATTGATTGGTCCATAGGGCTCCTTCTTCTTCTGAAATTTTTCTTGCTTTTTTTTGATAGTTATTTGGGTCTTCATAAGGTGCAGGGGGGGTCAATATTACTTTAGCTCCTAGATGTTTAAGATCATTTATTTTTTCAACGCTTTGGTTATTCGGCATAACTATTAATGTTTTATAGCCTAGTGCATTTCCTATTACAGTAAGCCCTATTCCTGTGTTGCCACCAGTTCCTTCGACTATTGTTCCGCCTCTTTGAATAAGATTTCTTTTTTCAGCATCTCTTATCATATACAAAGCTGCTCGGTCTTTTATTGATTGGCCTGGGTTTAAAAACTCTGCTTTTCCAAGTATATTGCAGCCAGTTAAGTTTGAAGGACCCCTAAGTTTTATAAGAGGAGTATTCCCAACGAGTAAAGTTATATCTTCAGAATAGGAATCGGAATTAATCATTTATAGTTTACCTACTGCTTTTTTTTATCATTCCTCTTTGAGGATCATAGCCTAACACTGCTAGGTATAAAAAAATTAAAGTGCATATTATTAAAATTATAATTCCTGGAAAATAAACTTCTCCAAGAGATGCCCATCTCAGCAATTCAACTCCGTAGGTGAATGGGTTTATATTTGCTAACCACCAAACTATCTCAGCACCATTATCTTTAAGTCTCCATAAGGGGTAAAGAGCAGAAGAGATGAAGAACATGGGAAATATGACGAAATTCATAGTTCCAGCAAAATTTTCTAATTGCTTTACATAAACAGATATCAAAAGGCCCAAGGAGCCTATCATCATTCCAAAGAGAAAAGTAAATGGAAAAATAAATAACCAACCATAAATAGGAGTAGATAAATTAATAATTAATCCTATTGCTGGTACACAAATAATCAAAAAAACATAGCATTGAATTATTGATAAAAATGTTCCTGCAAGTAATTTTGAAAATAATAAATACCATCTGGGAAGAGGTGCAGTTAATAGAAGTCTCATTACTCCCATTTCTCGATCATAAACCATAGAAAGTGAAGATTGCATTCCGCTAAATAATAAAACCATTCCAATTAACCCAGGAATTATGTATTCAAAATAATTAACATTCTGAATAGGATAAGGATGGTTAAGGCCAGGATCTATCCCTGTTACAGTTCCTATTCCAGCACCAAATACGAATAACCACAGAGCGGGTCTAACAAAAGCAGAAAATAGTCTTCCTTTTTGGTGGATAAACTTTACTGTTTCTCTATAAGTAAGTCCTTTTAGAGCAGCTATAGAGTGATAAAATTTCAATTTATTTCTCCCGTTATTATGCATGTAGTATTTTTTTTATCTATTCCAATTGTATCTAAATTATTTTTTCTGTGTATAAAACTTTCTAGGGGGGCAATTTTTGTTACCCAGTTTTCTGTTGATAGCATTATTGTTTGCCTTAGTTGATTATTCCAAGGTCTGAAGCTTGTGGCCGGTCCCTTGTAACCATCTAGTATAAAAGATGGATTTCTTTAAGCATCAAAAATATTAAAAGATTTACTTTT
>CAYRXL010000068.1:5051-6204 GCA_964428295.1 uncultured Alphaproteobacteria bacterium | reverse complement strand
GTGCGATCCAAGCAGCCCAATCTTGTGAATTCATTCTTCTTTTATGCATTCTTTCAAATCTTCCATGCAGTTGTGGAGCTCCATGTCTAAGGTATGACCAATGCCATGCTCTAGGTACTAATCCAGATGATCCAACAACCACAGCAGATCTTTGGGTTGAATATGGTAGAGCATAACTAAATTCTCTGTCGGTATCAGCTACAAATACTGCATCAAAATTAGCTGAACCTGTAAGAAAATCTACATCGTTTATTTCTCTAGCTTTTGGGTTGTTACTAAGCAGAAAACTTCTTTTATCTATAATTTTTAGGCCAAATTGTTTTGAAGACTCCATGAATGATTCTGCAATATGCGTATCTTGAATTAGAGGCCCTATTAAAAGTAATATTTTTCTCCATTTTTTTTTAGATAAATATTGAGCTATTGAATCAGTAAGCATTCTTTGACTAGGAATAGTATGGTATAAGTTTTTCATGCAATTTACTGAACGTAAAGAGTTATCTGTGGCGGAAACGTTTATAAGAGGGATATCGTATATCGATAAATCTTCGGCAATAGGTAGAATGGCTTTTCCTGGTAGGTCTAGTAATACAAATTTTATATTTTTTTCTTCAATATGGTGTTTAATGTTTTCTCTTGCTTCTTCTATACTTTTGAATCTTTTTGGAAATAAAACGAATTTTGTTTTAGTAATTCTTTGAAAAGGTTTAATATCTTCTACTCCTAACATTGCACCCGCTATAGGTCTTCTATCTACCCGACTGGTCTTAGATCTTATATCTATTGGATGCACACCCCATATATCATAGCGCTCGTCATTCTCTAGATCATAATATCCAATATTAAATTCTTTAATATCTTGAGAATGCCCTCTATTCAAAATATAAAATAATATAAGAATTATATAAGTAATGATTCTCATTTTACTCTAAAATTCTAACTGTGTGGGGTGTTCTACCAACAGTAATTGTTTTTATAGCTATATTTTTATCAGTATCTATTATTGAAATATTATCATTATTACCATTAGTAACTATTAAAACTTTGTCATCTTTTGTTATAGCAGCTCCCCATACTCTTGCTCCTGCTAATATATAATCTTTAACTGTGTGATCATTGACATCAACTACAGCGACATGTTTTGATCTACCTA
>CAYRXL010000068.1:0-5041 GCA_964428295.1 uncultured Alphaproteobacteria bacterium | reverse complement strand
GTAACATAAGCAAGTGTATGGTTACTATTTACTGCAAAGTCCACAGGAGTAATTTGAGATTCTCTTATTCCTTTGATTTTGAATTCTATGTTTTTTATTATTGTAAAATTTTTAGTATCTATAACACTTACAGATCCTCCTAGTTCATTGGTCACCCAATATTCTTTTCCGTTTTTTAGAAAAGACCCTCTTCTAGGTCTATTTCCAACTAAAATTTCATTAATAATGACTCCTTTATATGGGTCGACAATGATAATTGTATTCGTTCCTTCAGAGGTAATATAAACTAATTTTCCGTCAGGGGTAAAAGTGACTCCTTCGGGTTCAATTCCAACGTTTTCTACTACTCTTAGTATTTTGCCTGTTGATAAGTCAATTATAGTGGCTTCATTATCATCCTCATTTGACACAACAATTATTTTTCCATCTGGAGAAATATCAAATATTTCAGGATCGTCTCCAGTTTCAATTTCCCCTATCAATTTATGGGTATTAGTATCTATTATGTTAATCTTATCATCCTCACTTGCTGCAACTAAAAGTTTATTACTTTTTTTTATAATCTTCATATCTCTAGGTCTTTTTCCGCTTTTTATATTTGAGATTATCTCATAGGTATTTAGATCAATAACAGTAATATTGTCGCTACCCTCATTAGAAATAAAAATTTGTCCTCCTAAAGTGCTTGATATACATAAGGAAATATAGAGTAATAAAATAATTAGTGAATTATATATTTTTATCATTTTTTTTCTCCTCTTTAATAGTTGCAATGAAAGCATCATGTAGATTATTTTTATTTGTTTGTTTTTTTATTTCATTGGGGGTTCCTATAGTTTTTATTTTTCCTTTATCAAGTATAATGACTTTGTCAGACGCTTCAGCTTCATCGACTAAGTGTGTTGCCCATAAGATTATCATATTTCTTCTTTTTTTTATTTCTATTATGTATTCTAAAAGGTCTCTTCTACTTTGAGGGTCAAGGCCTACAGTGGGTTCGTCTAATAACAAGAGTTTTGGATTATGTAGTAATGAACGGGCAAGTTCAATTTTTCTTTTTTGCCCTCCCGATAAAAATCTTACTTTCTCTAATCTCTTATTCCATAAATTAACTTGTTTTAACTCAATTTCAGAGCGACTGTGAAATTCGTTTTTAGGAATGCCGTGTAAATCTGCAAGAAATTTTAAGTAGTCAATAACATTGATATCCATAGCTAAAGTGATTTGTTGGAATACCACTCCTATTTGAGCTAATGCATCAACAGTATTTTTTCTAATATTAAAACCATTTATATCTATTAATCCGTCGTCGGGTAAAAACAAACCAGTTAATATCTGAAAAAGTGTTGTTTTTCCAGCACCATTCGGCCCTAATAATGATACATATTCCCCTTCTGATATACTAAAAGATATACCATCAAGTGCACGTGGTGATTCATAGTACTTTTTAAGGGATGAAATTTTGATGTAATTTTCTTTCATTTGTTATTTTCCTTAAATATTTTTGGATAATCATTCAGAATTCTACGTCTTGTATTTTCTATATTTTTACTTTCCATTTCTCTCGGTCTTTTTAATTTTATTTTATAATCATAAAGAATTTTTGAAGGTCCTTTTGATAAAAAAAGTATTCTATCACTCAAATATATTGCTTCTCTAAGATCATGAGTTACGAATATAATAGTCGCTTTATGTTGTAGCCAAATTTTTATAAGCATTTTTCGAAGTAAGTTTGCTACTACTGTATCAAGTGAAACAAATGGCTCATCCAGTAATAGTAGTTGAGGTTTTTTATTAATCCCATTTTTTTTAACAAGCTTACACTTAATTGATTCTCTTGTTCTGTCTGGTTAGTAACTACTTCAACATTTTCTCTGACTGTTAACCATGGTAGCAATCTTGGTTCTTGAAACATGTATCCTACTGAAGTAGATTTTGAGTTTGACCCATTACAAAATTCAATATTACCTTCATATTCAGTATCTAGTCCTGATAAAATATTTAATAAGGTAGTTTTTCCACAGCCAGATGGTCCTAATAAGCAGCAAAATTGTCCTTCAGGGACTATGAAATTCATATTTTTTATTGCTAGAAAGTCAGATTCATTTTTTATGTCCTTATAAACTTTACTCTTTACTCTTACATTCAGCTCATGTTCATTTTTAACTGTGTAGTATGATGTCATATTGTTCTCCATCTATTTATTCTTTTTTCAATAGGTTCAGCTATGCAAAATTCTACAAACATCATGACAGCGACAAATGAAAGAGTGTAAGCAAAAATAGAGGATATATCGAAGAGATTAAAAAATTCATTTAGTTTGAAACCAATGCCGTTGCTTCTACCTAACAATTCAACTACCAAAACTATTTTCCAAATTAGTGCTATTCCTCCTTTTGCTGAAGCAATAACATATGGGTAAAGCTGTGGAAAGAAGAAGTGTATAAATTTCTTTTTATATCCAATTTTATAAACTTCTGCAACTTGTAATAATTTAGTATCAATAGCTCTGGTTCCTTCTCTGATTGTTACTACAACATTTGGGATTTTATTTAATGCAACTGCAGTAATTGCAGCAATCTCATTTAATCCAAACCACACATAACATAAAATAATGGTCACAAGAGCAGGGGTATTGAGAAGTAAAATATGCCATCCATCTAATATTAAATTTACGTTTTTTCTGACACCCATAATTATTCCCAGTCCTGTTCCTACTAGCATAGCAATTGTGAAAGCTATAATTACTCTCCATAGGGTTATAAGTAAATGAAATAACATTTCTCCAGATACTAGTTCTTTCCAAAAAACTTCTAATACCGTTTGAGGGCTGGGAAGTACTTTGCTTGATATTATTAAAGATGTTATTTCCCATATTACAATGATTAATAAAAATGATATTATTCTCATTAAAATTTTATTATTAAATATAAAACTTTTTAAAATTTTGCATTACCTCCAAATTACTCCGTTAGATAGTTCTTTAGTGTTGCCTACTAAACCTTCTCCTCCAATGTCAACTAAAATTTTATAAGCTCTTTTTATTGGTGTGGTATAATCTATATTCTTGTTGGGAATACCCTTTCTGTATTCATTTCTTAGAGCCACTAAAGTTTCTAAATTTTTAGAACCAGTAATGTTTTTTATTCTATTCCATTCTTCATCATCCCTTTTAAGGATTTTTCTGGCTTCATATGAGGCATTCAAAAAGTTTTCTAAAATATTAGAGTTTTTTACTGCCCATTTTTCACTAAAAACATAGCCTATTAAGGGAAGAGAATCACCTATGCCTAATTGTGGAAGTATATCAGAAATAGAAATTACTTTTCTAAGACCTTCAGCTTTTAGCTTTGCCGTGTAGTTCCAAAAATTTAGTGCACCGTCTAAGTCATTTTTAAGTACCATGGCATTAATCAATGGGGGTGCGGCATAGGCTGGGTCAATGTTTTCTAATATATCAAGGTTGAGTATTTTTAAAGAATACGCTCTCATTAGTATCCAGCTCTTATCTATACTTCCTCCTGCAATTCCTATCTTGTGATTTTTAATGTCCCTAATTGATTTTATTTTACTGTCTCTTGGAACCATTAGTGCGCCAGCTGCTGTAGAATATGGAATGAGCGTAAAGTCCTCTCCTTGCTCTCTTTGCCTGTTAACCCAAACCCAATCGGTTACAATCATATCTACTTTTCCAGATAAAAGAGCTATTGAGGAAGCATTTTTGTTAGTAAGGTAAGTTATATCTATATTTACATTATATTTTTTATCCAATTCATGATGTTTAATTACATTTAATTCCCAGTTTACTGTTCCATACTTTAATACTGATATTTTTATTTCCTCAGAGTACAACTCAGAAATAAAGAAAAGTAGTAGTGCTGAAATTAAGAATAATTGTATGCTATTTTTCAATTTTAACTCACCATCAAATAATTTATAGTTTTCTAGTAACTTTAAAAGATTTATTATCAAATGCAACATATTGGATTTTTTTTTCGCGCATTGGGATGTTTTGAATTCCATATTTTGATAGCAGTCCCAACATTTTTAAATGTTGGGAATTACTGTTTTGTGAATTTTTTATTATAGTTGTTGCCAATTTTATGGTCTCAGACTCTAATGCACTTTCCTTAACTACATAATTTACTATACCTCTTAAATAAGCTTTTTCTGAAGATATAGGATTAGCTGTTAAGAGTAGTTCTTTTATTATTGTCTGGCTGGTAATTTTAGATATTTTATCTAATTCTTTAAAGTTTAAAGTAATTCCTAGTTTTGCAGCTGGAATTGCATATTTTGAATTTTTGGAAGCTATTATAATATCACTTGATAATGCAACTATTAAACCCGCTCCGTAGCATTCCCCATATATTGATGATATAGTTGGTATTTGAGAATTTGAGATCATAGAAAGAGCAATTCCTATGGTTTCTTCATAAAATAACTTTGCATTCTTGCTAGATTTTAAGTTTAAAATATCATTTATATCAGCACCTGAACAAAATGGACCACTACCATCACCCTTGATAATTATGCATTTATACCTATTATTCTTTTTTAATTTTTTGAATATTTTTATTAGCTCTTCCCACATTTTTATACTAATAGCATTCTTTTTTGGAGGATTGCTTATTATTAATTCCAAAATACTTGAGTTGTTATCGTTTTTTGTTAAGACTTTCCCAGTCACATTATTTCCTTAATATTGTTTAAATACTTAATATATATAGCATAATTACATCTTTTTAATTTTATAAAATAATAAAAAATAAAGTTAAGATAAGATTTGACACTTCAAATATCAAAGTGTAAGTATTAATCTTACTCAGATCATTTTATCTGATGTTGATGTTTGATAATTGAATATTAAAAGGGATGTATGGGCGACGATGTGGCAAAAACTAGCGACACGACGCGTAAACATCCTATATAACTAAGCTATAGTTAGTGTAACGTGTCGGGTCAGCGCGCTTTTTTATAAAGCACCATCAAACTTGAGAGTTTGATCCTGGCTCAGAGCGAACGCTGGCGGCAGGCTTAA
>CAYRXL010000067.1:3588-9041 GCA_964428295.1 uncultured Alphaproteobacteria bacterium | reverse complement strand
TAGGATTCATAATCAAATAATGAATTTTGGAACAATAGCTGCTGGAACACCAGTAGAAGCCATAGAAAATCCTGAAGGTTATTTATCTGTACCATCAAACATGATCAAAAACAATTCTTCATATTATGCATTAAAAATATCTGGAGAATCCATGGTTGAAGCTGGTATTTTAGATGATGATATAGCCGTAATAGAAAAAACAACCGATGTTAAAAATGGTGATATTGTAGTTGCGTTAATAGATAAATCGGAGGCTACACTAAAGAGATTTAGGAAAAAAGCAGATTCAATAGCTTTAGAACCTGCAAATTCTAAATTTGAAACAAGAATTTTTGGCCTAGGTAGAGTAGAAATACAAGGAAAATTAGTTGGAATTATTAGAAATTATTAAAAAAAATATTACACTTTTTCTTTATTCTAATATTATTTAATTATACAATTTCACCACTCTAAAAGAGGTCAACTATGTCTATTATAACTAGATTTGCTCCATCACCTACAGGTTCTCTCCATATAGGAGGAGCAAGAACAGCTCTTTTTAATTGGTTGTATGCAAATAAAAACAAAGGTTTGTTTAAGCTCAGAATTGAAGACACAGATAGAATTCGTTCTACTAATATAGCTACATTAGAGATTATAAATAGCTTAAATTGGCTTGGATTAGCCCCAGATGGAAAAGTAGTTTACCAAAGCAAACAGATTCATTCACATCAAAAAATAGCTGAAAAACTTCTTCAAGAAGGAAAAGCATATAAATGCTATTGCAGCAAAGAAGAACTAGCAAAAATGAGAGATAAAGCAATAAAAGAAGGAATTCCAAGAAGATATAATGGAAAATGTAGAGATAACAGTAATACAAATATTAAAAGAAATATATTGCCCACAATGAGGCTTAAAACTCCTAATCTAGGAACTACTACTTTAAATGATAAGATTTTAGGAAAAGTAGAGGTAGAGAATAAAAACATTGAAGATTTCATAATATTAAGAGCAGATAACTCTCCTACCTACATGCTGTCAGTAGTAGTAGATGACCACAATATGAACATTACTGATGTAATTAGAGGAGATGACCATTTAACTAACACATTTAAACAACTACAATTATATAATCTCTTAAATTGGAATCTACCTAAATTCTCTCATTTGCCATTAATTCATGGAACGGATGGAACAAAACTATCAAAAAGACATGGTGCAGAGAGTATACTAGCATATAAAGATCTAGGATATTTACCTCAAGCTATTCTAAATTATTTATTAAGGTTAGGATGGGGACACGAAAACACTGATATAATAACATTAAAAGAATCAATAAAACTATTTAGCATCAAAGGGATAGGAAAGTCTCCTGCTAAATTTGATAAAGACAAATTAGATAATCTTAATAGTTATTATATAAAAAACTCTAGCGACAAAATCCTATTAGAATTAGTGCTCAACGCTTTTGAAAAACAGAATATCGCAATAAATAATTTAGAAATACAAAGACTAAACAAAGGAATCACTAGCATCAAGCAAAGAGCGAGAAGCTTACTTGAAGTCATTGATGCTTGTAAGTTTTATTTAAACAAAAATGAAATAAATTTAAATGAGGAAGCTAATAAAGTTATAATAGAGTCCAAAAAATATCTTCTTAAAAATATTGTAAATGAAATGCAAAATATACAAGATTGGTCAAAAGAAGAAATAGAAAATGTACTAAAAAATATAGCAGAAAGTTCTAACCTTAAACTCAGATCTATAGCTAGCCCAATAAGAGCAGCCTTAACAGGAAAAACTGTTTCTCCTAGTGTATTTGAAATTATGGATATATTAGGAAAAGAAGAAAGTATAAAGAGAATGAGAAATACTTTTCATATATAAAGTGTATGAAACATACAAACATTAGTATACAATCGTCGATATAATTATAAGAAATTAAAATGAAACCTAATCAGCAATTAAAGAAAGCTAAACTTATATTACCTGACGGTAAGGAGATATGTCTAGATGTTATAGAGGGTGTTTTGGGTCCTAGCGTTATTGATATAAGAAAGCTATATGCTGCAACGAATATATTCACATATGATCCAGGATTTACTTCCACAGGTAGCTGTAGTTCAGAAATTACTTATATAGATGGAGAACAAGGAACTCTGCTGCACAGAGGATATAGCATAGAGGAGTTGTCTACAAAAAGCGACTTTTTAGAAACGTCTTATTTGCTTATATATGGCGACCTACCTAATAAAACAGAAAAAGATAATTTTATTAAATCTATTACTATGCACACTATGTTGAACGAACAAATGACTTATTTTTTTAGAGGATTTAGGGACAGCGCACATCCTATGGCAATACTTTGTGGTGTGGTAGGAGCTATGTCAGCGTTTTATCACGACAGCACCAATATAGATAATCTGGAAGAAAGAAAAATAGCATACCATAGGTTGATTGCTAAATTACCCACTATAGCTTCAATGGCGTATAAATATTCCATAGGACAACCATTTGTTTATCCAAAAAATAATTTAAGCTATTCAGAAAATTTCTTAAATATGTTATTTTCAGTTCCTGCCGAGGATTACGTTATTAACCCCATTTTTTCTAATGCTTTAGATAAAATACTAATTTTACACGCAGATCACGAACAAAATGCATCTACTTCCACTGTAAGACTTACTGGTTCCTCTGGAGCAAATCCATTTGCATGTATAGCTGCAGGAATAGCCTCATTGTGGGGTCCTTCTCATGGTGGAGCAAATGAGGCCGTCATTAAAATGTTAGAAGAAATAAAAGACGTTAAAAACGTAAAAGCTTTTATTAATAGAGCAAAAGACAAAGACGATCCATATAGACTTATGGGATTTGGACATAGGGTTTATAAAAACTATGATCCAAGAGCAAAAGTTATGCAAACCATAGCAAATCAAGTGTTAGATGAATCTAATTATTTAGAAAATAACTTATTTGAATTAGCTAAAACACTTGAGGAAATCGCACTAAATGATGACTACTTTATAAATAAAAAATTATATCCTAATGTTGACTTTTATTCTGGAATTATATTAAAAGCTATGGGATTTCCTGTGTCACTATTTACTGTTATTTTTGCTGTTGCTAGAACTGTAGGATGGTTAGCACAATGGAACGAAATGGTCACAAACCCAGATAGAAAAATTGGTAGACCAAGACAACTTTATACAGGTCAAAAACAAAGAGACTATATAAATTTATCTGATAGGTAAACTAGCCTTATCTCCTTTTTCAGCTGAGCAAAGAATTTTTATTATTTCATTCTTTGCCTTTTTAGAAGGCTCAATGTTTTGGATTTGTAACCTTTTAATTGCTTTTGAAAACCCTCTTAACTGTGTATCTTGTAGTTTTTTATTTTTTAATATAGAAAAAATTTTCTTTGATAAATTATTAGGAGTTATATTTTTATGAATATACTCAGGAATTAAATGTTTATTAAGTAGAATATTAACTAATGAAGCATATCTGACTTTTATTACAAGTTTAAGTAAGTAGTACACTAAATTATTAAACCTATAGATTACTACCATAGGAATTCTTGCTATTGCCAATTCTAAGGAAATGGTGCCAGATACAGCTAAAGCTACTTTTGAAACTGAAAAAACTTGTTGTTTATATTTTTCTGAATCTACTAAATTTAAATTAATTTTTACATCATACTTTTTGATTTCATTTTCAATAAAACTTTTTAAGCTTTTTATTGTCACACAAAAAACTATTAAATTTGGTACTTTATCTGAAACATCCTCCATGGTATTTAATAATATTCTTAAATGTCTTTTTACTTCTATATATCTACTACCTGGATATATAGAAATTACAGTATCATTAGATTTAAGAGAAAACTCATCGTAAAAGTCTTTTAATATCAATTCTTTCTCTTTTTCAACAGATGGATGACCTATAAATTCAGTCTTTAATCCATGTTTGGTAAAAAGTTCAGTTTCAAAAGGTAATAAAACAAATAAATAATCATATATTTGTGATATTTTTTTAGCTCTATAACTTTTCCAAGCCCATACAGTTGGGGCAACAATGTGTAATATTCGAGCATTTATATTATTTTTCCTAAGCCTCTTAACTAATCTAAAGTTAAACCCTGGCGAATCTACCGTAACGATTAAATCAGGTTTAAACTCTATTATATGGTCATATGTTTTCCATAAATGCTTAAAAAGCTTTGGTATTGAAGGGATAATTTCAAACAATCCCATTATTGAGAGATCTTCTATTGGTAAAATACTTTTTACACCTTGCTTCTTAAGGTTTTCACCTCCTATACCACTATATTTAAATACATATCGATTACTTTTATTCAACCTATAAAGGATTTTAGCTGCCAACTGATCTCCTGAAGGTTCACCAGCTATGATAAATATTATAATTTCTTTTGCCTTCAAGTACTCGCACCATAAATAAATATACCTTTTGCATTAGCTATATTTATAGTTTTATATATATCTACTACAAAGGTGTAACCTGATTCTATTATAATTCCTGATAAGCCTGCATTTTTAGCAGCTATTACCGTCTTGGGTCCAATAGTGGGAAGATCAATTCTTTTTTCCTGATTAGGTTTCAAAACTTTAATTAATATACCACCCTTTGCAATTTGGTTTTTAGCAATTATCTTTAGCATTTCATCTGTACCTTTGTGATCTTCCTTAGATACAATATTGTCATTTAATACGACTATAGCTTGCCCCTTATCAAGACTACCAAAAGATTTAGCTAATGATACATATTTTTCTATTCTAGAACAGTCCAATTTGACATTGCTAGATTTAGTAAGCATCCCCTTTTTTGCAAGAATATTGGAAAGCAGAACATCTGCTCCAATTACCTTAAAACCATTACTTTCTATAAGACTAATTATTCTGCTTAACAAACTATTGTCCCCTCTATAGTAGTAAAGCATTATTTTAATTATAATTATGAAAGTACGATAATTAGGGACTATTTTAAATAAGGATGGCTTCTTTAATGAACCTATAAGAATTACATGAGAAATTTTTTGACTTTTAAAAATAGGTATTAAATCTCCTAATTCACCATATTTTAGAATTTTATTTGGACCATATCTGTCATTAGATGGAATAAAATTATCACTGATTCCTATTAAATAATGTTTGATAGGTATTTTGTCACATTCGTCTATAAGAAGCTCAGGAAGCCTTCCAGCACCTGCTACTATACCAATTTTTCTTATTTTATCTTCCATTTCTTGGCTGACAGATAGCTCTACCAGAATTCACTTTAATGAATTTTACAATATCCTTTACTGGTTCATTATCTTTAAATACTTCTGAAACCTCTTTAAGCCTTGTAGACAATGTATTTTCTTGAGTCATAAATAACAAACCAAAAGCTATTCTCAAATCTTGTATTATTTCTTTTGAATATCCTCTTCTTTTAAGTCCTATAATATTCTAACT
>CAYRXL010000067.1:2500-3578 GCA_964428295.1 uncultured Alphaproteobacteria bacterium | reverse complement strand
ATTTGCTTTTTTAGAAATATAAAAAGACCAATAAGCATTTATATTTTTATTTAGCTAATATTCAAACTAGATAGATAAGCCCTATTACCCATGACAGTCCCATAGGGGATTACATCACTATCTACTCCAGAAAGGCCTCCTATCATAGAATGTGCACCAATTCTACAAAACTGATGCACTCCAGACAAAGCCCCTAATATTGCAAAGTCACCAACCTCTACATGGCCAGCAAGGGAAGCATTATTAACTAATATAACATTATTTCCTATTTTACAATCATGAGCAATATGAGCTCCAATCATCATTAAGCAATCATTTCCTATCTTTGTAATCATACCACCACCACTTGTTCCTGTATTTATAGTTACATTCTCCCTAACTATGTTATTATTTCCAATTATAAGTTTAGACTTCTCACCCTTATATTTTAAATCTTGAGGGTTAAATCCAATTGATGAGAAAGGATAGAAGATGCAATTCTTGCCAATCGTAGTGTAGCCATCTATACATACATGAGATATAAGCTTTGTACTATTTTTAATTTTTACATTATCACCTACAGTACAGAATGGACCAATCCATACGTCAGACCCTATTTCTGCACTAGAAGAGATTATTGAACTTGAATGAATTGTTGCCATCTAACTATCAATAATCATCGCTGTAATAGTAGCGTCAGCTACTATCGAATCTTCTACTTTAGCCGTGCAATCAAATTTCCATACTGAATTCCTTGAATGTTTCTTTTTTACCTCTATATACAATTGATCACCTGGAACAACTAACTTTCTGAATCTAGCTTTATCAATGCTCATAAAGTATACTAATTTTCCTTCTGATTTTTTACCTAATGATTTAACAACTAATGTTCCTGAAGTTTGTGCCATTGATTCTATAATCAAAACCCCAGGCATTACTTTTTGTTTACTAAAGTGACCTTGAAAAAATGGTTCATTAATAGTCACGTTCTTTAATCCTATCGCACTATCAGCTTTAATATTTATAAGTCTATCAATTAGTAGAAAAGGATATCTGTGTGGTATCATTTGAAGTATTTTTTCGATATCTATATAGTTCT
>CAYRXL010000067.1:1803-2490 GCA_964428295.1 uncultured Alphaproteobacteria bacterium | reverse complement strand
GTTCAATTTATTTTCTGACATGTTTCACTTTTTTTACATTAGTTTGAACTATTTTTTTTAATTTAATAGCTTGTTTTAAATACATATTGAGAGGAACTGCAGGTGTACCACTTATTTTAGAATGAGCTTTAACATCTTTGGTAACACCTGCTTGAGCTCCTATTTGAGCAAAATCACCTATTTCTAAATGCCCAGATATTCCAACCTGCCCTCCAATAATTACTAATTTCCCGATTTTAGTACTACCTGCTATTCCTGTTTGGGCAGCTATAACAGTTTTAGCTCCTATTCTAACATTATGGGCTACATGAATTTGGCTATCCAATTTAACTCCTTCTTCTATTTCTGTAGAATGTCTAGACCCTTTATCAATACTACAATTAGCACCTATGTTAACATCATTCCCTATTTTAACATAGCCTAATTGAGGTACTTTTGTATGCCCCGTTGAAGACAATGCAAAACCAAATCCATCCTGCCCTATTCTTGTACCCGATTCTACGATCACATTATTTCCTATTAATGAATTTCTTATAGATACATTAGATGAGATAACACAATTATTACCTAACTCTACATTAGGACCTATAACACTATTGGCTCCAATATAGGTATTAGAAGCTATATTCACATTTTCCTCAATAACAGCATAACTTTCTATCTGACATTTATGTCCAATTTCTGAGG
>CAYRXL010000067.1:0-1793 GCA_964428295.1 uncultured Alphaproteobacteria bacterium | reverse complement strand
TGTATTTTAGATGAAGGATCTATTCCAGGTGTAATGTTTTTAAAAGAATAAAATTTTTGCACTATTAATGAATAGGATAAATAAGGATTTTCACTTTCTAACAATATTACAGTTTTTGGAAGTTTCTTTGATAGTTTAGGGTTAATTACACATG
Source organism: uncultured Alphaproteobacteria bacterium (assembly GCA_964428295.1). Classification (GTDB taxonomy): domain Bacteria; phylum Pseudomonadota; class Alphaproteobacteria; order TMED109; family TMED109; genus CAYRXL01. The sequence continues at coordinate 1,639 of CAYRXL010000067.1, read as the reverse complement.
CACTAGCTCTACAGTTACTTAAATATTGATAATATTTTGGATTATCAATAAAAGTAACTTCTCCCTGATTGGCATTTTCAATAGTAGCTACATTATGAATTTTTACATCTTCAGATCCTACTAATTTAGCTCCTGAACAGTCAGCTAATTCTTTGGTTAAGAAAGGTCCTTTTGGTTTTAAGTTATTAAAAGATTTCAATTTTATTCCGTATTATTCTTTTTGCTATCTATAATTTTCGGTAAGGTTTCATTTAATTTTTTTGCTACTATTGCTGAAATATTTATTTGTTCTACAGCTATAACCACAGCATTTGTATCAAATACCATCAAGTAACCTCTTTCTTTTGAAATTATCGCTATTTGCCTTACCGCCTCACTTTGAATTTTTTGCATGCCCTTAGCCATGGTTGATTCCAAGTTTCTATTTATTTCAGATACTTTTTTTTGCAAGCCATCCACTTTCTTTCTGAAAGCTTCCTCTTCTTTTCGAAATTGTTCTTCCGACAGAACTGATTTTTTTGATTGTAATTCTTCTTGTTCAGCCTTAATAATTTTTTCTTCTGTTTCTAATTCACTTCTATATTTAAATTGGACTTTTTCAATATCTTGCCTCAATACTTTAGCAGCAGTTGATTGAGATAATACTTTTTTCATGTTTATTACTGCTAAGGGAAAACCCGCTGGAACTACAACTTTATCTTCTTGCTCTTGACTGCTCTGTTCAGGTATTTGTTCTTGCGCATTTACAATGCCATTAAATTTAAAAATTGTGATAATCGTTAAAAATAATATAAAATTTTTCATAATCCACCCTAAATTAAAATATACCCCCTACATTAAAACTAAAAGTTTCAGTTTTGTCATAAGGTTCTTTTAGTATTGCTTTAGTTAAATCTACTCTAACAGGACCAAAAGGAGAATTCCAATTTATTCCTGCCCCTGTGGACATTCTAAGCGCTGCAGTATCGTGTACATTGCTAGAATTAGCAATATCTTCTAGCGATGTCAAAGTTCCCGTAACTAAAAACACTCTCGCCTTAACTCCCAATTCTTCAGGAAGCCCTATTCCAAATTTTACTTCTGGTTGAATAGTAAAATATACATCCCCTCCTAAAGAATCATCTGTAGTTTTATCGCGAGGACCCAAGCCTGCTATCTGAAACCCCGCAAAACTATTACTTCCTAAAATAAATTTATCTGACGTATCAATATCTTTACCCAAACCTGCTATATACCCTAGCATATTTGTTATGGATAATACCATATTACCTTCAAAATAAGGTTTATATTTTGCAGCTTTATTCGTAATTCGTAGGTACTGTTTATCTCCTCCTATCCCTGCTAAATTACTACTATTAGTGACAATATATCCTTCACTGGGATCAAATCTGTTATCTGTTAAATCACGAGTTGTCCTTATTCCTATCCGTGAGAGCATATCCTCACCTGCTTCAGATTTTATTGTTGCTGATGCTCCCTCATAAGCTACGATCTCTTGTTGCTCTAAACGATAGTTTAGGAATTGCCTGTTATACTCACCTAAATCATATCCAATGCCCACTGAAGCTCCTTGAGATTCTTGATCATAAGCACTTTCTCTATATTGTCTTTCTGTAGAAAAAATGTCAGTAGACAAGGA
>CAYRXL010000066.1:0-9318 GCA_964428295.1 uncultured Alphaproteobacteria bacterium | reverse complement strand
ATAAACGATGGTGATCCATATCTTAATAAATTAATTGAACTATCTATAGAGTATTTCAAAGACTTTATTCTACCAAAAAGAAATTACAAAATACCTAATCAGATGGAAAAAAATGCAATCAATGACTTGCTTGCTAATATTAAAAAACTTCCATACAACTGTTCTATAGATGAATATCAAAATGCAATATACGCTTGTGGTAAAAATTATTACTCTGATAATTTACGACTATGGTTTAAAACACTCTACCTAATTTTATTTGGAACAGAAAGCGGGCCACGATTAGGTTCTTTTTTTTTCTTGTACGGAAAAGAAAATGTAATAAAATTAGTGGGTGAATCCTTGAATAGATAAAATTATAATTAAACTAAATATTTTGATAATTTGATTTTTATCTCTTTAAATAGAGACTTTTCTAGATCACTAAAAACTTTTTTCTTAGCTTCATAGATTTGCCTCTTTTTCTCATTTAGAGTAATTCTTTCTGGCAAGGAAAAATTTGTTTTAGAATAGCTTTGCACACTTGCTATCAAATTATTTTCATTCCCATAAACTTCAAGTCTTATTTTTAACTTTATTGATATTTCTAAATCCTGATCAATGAAAAATATATCTTTTATTCCTTCTCTAATCTTAAGATTCTTTTCAGATATGCTTGCTTCTATTACTTTTAAGATAAGTCTCCCCTCTTGTCCTTCAATATAAAATTTATTCTCAGCCCACCTTAAAGTAGTATCCAAAAATCCTTCAGGTAACATATAACCAATATCACTCTTCAAAGGATCATATAGATTGATAACCCTATAACTTTTAAGCTTAAAGCCTACTTTTTCTCCTGAAAGAAAGTTTATTTTATTTAAATCAAGATCTTTTTTATTTACACACGCCGATAGTAAAAAAACAAAAATAGAGAGTGAAATTAATAGTTTATTAATAAAGTTATATAGCATTTTATTTAGGCACCATTCTACTAGTTAATTTAAGCACCATTCTAATAGTGCCTTTTGTATATGTAGACGATTTTCCGCTTCATCCCATACCACTGAGTTTTTTCCTTCAATGACGGAATCAGTTACTTCTTCTTCTCTATTCGCTGGCAAACAATGCATGAAAAGAGCTTCTTTTTTCGCATGTCTCATTAAATTATCATCTACTGTGTATCCATTAAATAACTTCTTATAATCATACAGTTGCTCCTCTCCCATAGAGACCCAAGTGTCAGTCATTACACAACTTGAATTCTTAACTGCCAAAATAGGATCGTTGTAAATCTCAATGTTTGCTCCATTTTTTATCATTTTATCTATAATCTTTTTTTCTGGCTCTCTTTGCTTTGGACAAGCTATAGAAAGACTAAAGTCAAACTTAAATGAAGCTTCTATCCATGTATTAAGAATATTATTGTTATCTCCAATCCAAGCTATTTTATGACCATTTATTTTTCCCAAATGTTCCTCAAATGTCATTATATCTGCCATAATCTGGCACGGATGATTTCTATTGCTTAAACCATTTATTATAGGCTTATTTGAGTATTTTAAAAATATATCCAACTTTGAATGTTCTAAAGTTCTCAACATAAACGCATCACAATATCTTCCTAGTACTCTAGCAGTATCTGCAGGGCTTTCACCTCTTGCTAATTGAGTGTCTTGTACATCTAATACAATAGCATTACCTCCAAGTTCGTTCATTGCTAATTCAAAAGATACTCTTGTTCGAGTTGAAGGCTTTTCAAATATCATTGCCAAAACTTTTCCTGTAAGAATTTCTTTTTGCTTCTCAGAGTTTTTACGATGCTCTTTCAGTTTCTTTGCTCTATCAATTATTGATTTTAAGAAAGAATGAGAATGACTTTTAATATCTATAAAACTTTTTTTCAATTTAACCTCTTCAGTGCAGATTCTAGCATTGCAATAGCCTCAATTATTTCTTTTTCTTTTACTATCAGAGGAGGCAAAAATCTTAGTACATTATCTCCAGAAGGTACTGTTAAGAGACCTTGTTTTCTAGTTTCCTCCCACAATAGTGTGTTTGGTATTTTACATTTTAATCCAAGCATAAGACCTTTTCCTCTAACTTCTTCTATTAGCCCAGGATATTTTACTTTTAAAACCTTCAAGTTTTTATTTAAAACTGTTCCTACTTGAACCACATTATTCAAAAATCTCTTTTTAGATATTTCAGAGATTACTGCTGTAGCAATTTTAGATGCTAATTGATTTCCACCAAAAGTAGACCCATGAGTTCCTGGAGTCATACCAGTAGAAATTTTTTTAGTACATACCACGGCACCTATTGGAAAGCCATTTCCTAAGCCTTTTGCGACTCCTACTATATCTGGTTTTATTCTACTCCACTGATATGAAAACACCTTTCCAGTTCTTCCTATTCCGCATTGAACTTCATCTAAAGCCATTATGATTTTATTTTTATTGCACAAATCTCTAACTTGTTGTAAATAGCTATTTTTTGCGACTCTTAAGCCCCCTTCTCCTTGAATTGGTTCAAAAAAGATGGCAGCAGTCTTTGAATTAATATTCTTTTCTAATTCCTCTATTATTCCAAAAGGCACTCTTACAAAACCGCATTTAAAGTTAGGATGAGGCAAAAATCCCTCCCTATGTTTGATGTTAGATCCAGACATCAAACCCACTAGTGTTCTTCCATGGAACGAACCGTCGACTACTATTATATCTTTTCTTTCTATGTCCCCCTTTGTATGATGATATCTTCTTATTGTTTTCACCACTCCTTCTGTAGCTTCAGCACCAGAATTACAAAAGAAAACTTTATCAGCAAAAGACAAATCGCATAATTTTTTTGCCAGAACTTCCTGTTCTTCAATGTTATATAAATTCGAAGTATGCCAAAGCTTTGATGATTGCTTTTTTAAAACTTCAACCAATTTAGAATTATTATGTCCCAAGGAATTTACTGCTATTCCAGAAGCAAAATCTAGAAATCTTTTATTATTCTTTGTATATAACCAAACGCCTTTTCCGCTTTGAAAGGATATGTTTATGCGCCCGTAGTTGTTCATTAAAATAGTTTTCTTATTTTTTTTGCTCATAATGCTATTTCCTGGTAACTAAAAAATAGTTTATGTTTTAAGATACCATCCTTTTTCTAATATTATCCAAGATATTAAATATAAAAAAATATTTATAAAAGTTAAATATATAAACCCTATTAAAATATTAGAGTCATTATAGCCAGTCATGGCATACCTAAAACCATCAATAATATAAAAAAATGGATTAAATAATGACAAACTATAAAAGGGTTCTGGTAAAATTTTTACTGAGTAAAATGTTCCCGATAGAAATGTAAGAGGTGTTACAATAAAGTTAGATACTGCCGAAAGATTATCAAATTTTTCTGCCCATACTCCTGTAATAAAACCTAATAGACCTAGAAAAACTGAACCTGAAAAAGACATAAAAAGTAATATGCCAAAATTATTTATATTCAGCTTTAAAAAAGGTATCATCATTGCTCCTGTAACCAATCCAATTAAAAATGACCTTAACACAGCGCCAAAAGTGTAAGAAATTATTATTTCATTTGAACTTAACGGAGGCATTAAAATATCTACTATATTTCCAGCTACCTTAGACGAAATAATGGAAGAAGAAGTATTTGCATAGGAATTTTGTATCATAGTCATTATTATTAAACCTGGAGCCAAAAAGTCTAAAAATAATATGCCTCCAACTTCTCTAATAGAATTACTAAAAGCTAGCGAAATAACCAACAAAAGAACCAAAGTAGTAAAGGAAGGAGCAAGAATAGTTTGTTGATAAACTTTAAAAAATCTCCTCACTTCTTTCATAATCAAAGTGTATGTCCCTATCCAATTTACTGATCCAATATTTTTTCTACTTTTTCTCATAATTTCCATAAAATCATCTTAATTAATTAAGTCATTTTAAATCTATACAAATCATAATATTTTTAACCCTTTTTCTATTCTCCATCCATTTAACACTTCCAGTGTTTTCATCGGCTTCCTTCCTGGTCTCTGAATTTTAGTAAATCGTATCGCTCCTTTTTTACATGAAACAAGCAAGTTGTTATCTAATACAATACCTGGTTTACTAAAGATTTGACCTCTATTTTCTACTTCAGCCTCAAGAACTTTAATGTTTTCATTGTTTACAATACATTTAGCACCTGGAAAAGGGCTGAAGGCCCTTATTTTCCTTTCTAAACTTACAGCATCAACAGCAAAGTCCAATGTAAAGTTTTCTTTAATTAATTTTTTAGAATAAGTTTCATTCTTTTCCTCTTGACGTTTAGGCGACAAAGAACCTAGAACAAAATCTTCCATAGTAGGTATTATTAAATTAGACCCTAATTTAGATAACTTATTAGACAATGTAAGATAATCTTCATTTTCACCTATTACTACTTTACTGCTAGCTAGAATAGGGCCAGTATCCACTCCACTATCCATCAACATTATGGTTACTCCTGTGTTTTTATCTCCATTCATGATTGCGCTCTGAATAGGTGAAGAACCCCTCCATCTTGGAAGAATAGAAGCGTGGACATTAATACATCCATACTTTGTTGAGTTCAGAATATTATCAGGTAAAATAATTCCGTAAGAAATAACAATTGCCACATCTAAATATAAATTTTTAAAATCCTTTATATCATCATTATTTTTAAAATTAACAGGAGATCTAATGCTAATATTGTACTTTTTAGCGATTTTATTAACTTCTTGCTCCCTAATACCTTGCCCTCTGCCAGAAGGTCTTGCAGGTTTAGTATAAACACAAACTAGCTCATGTTTACTTTCAATTAAAGACATAAGTGTATCCAATGAGAATGGACCACCTCCCATAAATGCAATTCTAAATTTCTTAATCACTGTTACACTTTCGACAAAAATTTGTCTTTATTTAGAGCTTTATATTTTTTTAATTTTTTAAGAATCATATTTCTTTTTAATCTGCTAATATGATCTACAAATAGTATTCCATTTAAATGGTCAATTTCATGCTGTACACACGTAGCTTCTATTCCAGAAAATATTTTTTCTACAGTTTCACTCAACTCATTTATATATCTTATTTTAACGGTCTGAGGCCTAGAAACAGAAGCATATTGATGAGGAAGAGACAAACAGCCTTCTTCAAAATCAGAAAATTTTTCAGAAATAGATAATATTTCTGGATTTATTATTTTATAAGGTCTTTTTTCTTCTTCTTCAGAAGAACAATCCATAACCAAAATTCTTTTTGATATACCCACTTGAGGACCTGCTAGTCCTATACCTTTACTTTCATACATTTTATTAATCATTTTCTGAAGCACCAATTTTATACTGCGATCTATTTCTGCCATTGGCTCTGCAATCTTTTTTAATTTTTTATCAGGAGCTATTATAATATCCAAGTTTTTCATGATCTCATTTATTTCACTTATTAGAAATTATAACTCGTTCTTCTATTGCTTGTCCTAAAGTACCATCATCCAAATAATCAAGTTCACCTCCTACTGGTAGGCCTCTAGAAAGTCTTGTTATATTTATATCTTTATCTTTAAGTTTTTTATACAAGTAATTGGCCGTTGTTTGCCCTGATAATGTAGATGATGTAGCTAATATAATTTCTTTGATGTTACCATCAGCAATCCTGTCGAATAAGCTATTAATTTTCAATTTTTCTGGACTTATTCCTGAAAGAGCATCTAAGGATCCTCCTAAAACATGATACCTGCCTTTAAAAAAACCTCCCCTCTCTAAAGCCCACAAGTCAGATACTTCTTCAACTACGCATAATATTTGACTATCTCTCTGAAAATCTGAGCAAATATAACAAGGATTATTTTCATCTAAATTTCCACATTTATTACAATTCTCAATATTTTCAGCAGCGTTAAAAATAGATTTTGCCAATGGTACCATTAAAACATCCTTCTTTCTTATTAAATAAAGAACTACTCTTCTAGCAGACCTCGGTCCTAGACCAGGTAGCCTTGAAAATAATTCAATCATCTTATCAATCTGAGTTGACTTCATTAATACACCAAGTTTAGGAGAGTTTCATGCCTGGAGGTAAAGGCATTCCTCCAGTAACTCCCCTCATCTCAGTTTCCGAGAGTCTATCTGCATTTCTTTTTGCATCTGAACATGCAGCAACAATCAAATCTTCTAAAATTTCTATATCCTTAGTAGCTTCAGTAGAAATTTTAATTCTTTTTACATCTCCCTTACCAGACATTATAACGGTAACCAATCCTCCACTTACCGTACCTTCTACTTCTGCCTTGCTTAATGATTCTTCAACTTCCTTCATTTTTTTTTGCATTTGCTGAGCTTGCTTAAGCAATCCTCCTATATTTTTCATAAATCACCTCGTTTCTTTTGATTGTCATCAGTATTAACTATTTCACTCTCTGGAAAACTCTCCAAAATATCTTTAATTTCTCGATTGTCCTCAGAAGCTAACTTATCAATTTTTTCTCTAATATTCTTATTATCAGTATTTTCAATTACATCATTTCCTTTATATTCCTTATATAAATCTTTAACTAATATACTAGGATCTGGCAAGTTAGAAGAAAAAGAAATTCTAATTAAAATCATCTCTAGTGCATCGTAAGGGTTAGAGCAAATATTTATTTCATCTAGAGCTTTTACAAACATATGCCAAAGTTTTCCAATAATCGGAATTGATATATCTGCTGATATTTCCTTTAATTTATTATAAGCATTTTCGGCTATTTCCTTTTCATTTTTACCATCTGTTACTTTAATGTATGCCATCAGATGAACCATACTTAAAAGCTCTTGAATAATTAACAACGGTTCTGCTCCACAATTAGTTATGTCCTCTAATATCTCAAGAGATTTTTCTACATCTCCTGCTATTATTTTTTCTAATAGTTGAATAATCTTCTCTCCATCAGAAAGACCCATCATATTTCTCAATATCTCTTCTGTAATTTTTTTTTTACAATCAACTCCTATTATTGCTTGCTCCAAAAAGGTTAATGAATCTCTGACAGACCCTTCAGAAACTTTAGATAAAAGATGAATGGCATCATCTGATATATTAATTTTTTCAGATATAGTGATTTTTTTAATATGGCTATTAAGTTCCTTTATACCAACTCTTCTCAAATCATACCTTTGGCATCTTGACAATATAGTTATAGGAATTTTTTTTACCTCAGTAGTACAAAATATAAACTTTACATGAGAAGGAGGTTCTTCTATTGTTTTCAGAAGAGCATTAAAAGCAGATAAAGACAACATGTGAACTTCATCTATTATATAAACTCTGTATCTTCCTGATACAGTCTTGTACTTCATTCCTTCAACTAAATCTCTTATTTCATCTACTCCAGTATGAGAAGCTGCGTCAATTTCAGTTACTTCATCATATCTATCATTCATTATTGCCAAGCAGTTGGAACACTTTCCACAAGGGGAAGTAGTCGGTTTTTCATGTTTTAAACAATTAAGTCCCAATGCTATAACACGGGCAACTGTGGTTTTACCAACCCCTCTCACTCCTGTAAATAAAAAGGCATGTGCTATTTTATCCAATGAAAAGGCATTTCTAATAGAAGTCACAAGCACTTCCTGACCTACTATATCATCTAAAGTAGCTGGCCTGTATTTTCTAGATAATACTAAATGGTTTTCGTACCTGTTTTTACCTTCATCAAAAATCACTGGATTTTCTTTCACTATCAACCCTATAATTGTTTTTAAAGTATAATGCTGGAAGACCGGCGTAACCTGCACTTCATTTGCTACGGCTGCTTCTTTTCAGACCTGACCGAATTCACAAAGAGCACATCTACGTTGGTCTTCCAATATTAATATAGCATGTAAGTTATGAATAAAAAATAAAATAGATCTTTTAGAAAAAACAATGATAAAAAATTATTTCACTCATTTCAATCTAAATCGAAATTCACTTATTAGGGATAATAATCTATTAAGAAGTAAGTTTATACAAAACAATAAATTAAAATTCATCATATTTCATGATGACGAAATCCTTATAAATACTCTAAATAAAGACAAATATTGGATAGAAAAAAAATATTTTACTAAAATGTTTTTGGATACAAGCACAGGAATATTTTTAGGAAATTTAGAAAAAACATTTTATTATGCCGTTGAAATAGAACAAAAAGATTTATTAAACAGTATGAAGAATTTTAAACATTACTATTTTACAAACCTCAGACAAGCAACTAAAAATTTAAATAAATATCAATCAAGCATATTAGCATATGCACAAAGCCTAATATTTTGGAACAAAAATAACCTATATTGTGGCCTTTGCGGAAACAGAATGTTAACCTCAGATTCAGGTCATTCCAAGACCTGCTCTTCAAAACTATGTGAAAAAAAAATATTTCCTAGAATTGATCCAGCCATCATAACTTTAATTACGCACAAAAACTTCTGTTTGCTTGCAAGGCAAAAAAGTTGGCCAAACAAACTTTTTTCTACTTTAGCAGGCTTTGTAGAATATGGAGAATCTATAGAAGAAGCTGTGAAAAGGGAAACCATCGAAGAGGTAGGATTGAAAATAACAAATGTGGTTTATCAACACTCTCAACCTTGGCCATTCCCCTATACTCTGATGTTAGGATTTAAAGCAACATCAACTTCTTCTGAATTAGCTATTAATTATAAAGAATTAGAAGATGCTCAATGGTTCTCCAAAAAAGAGATTATAAATCTAACTAAAAAAAAAGAATTAAAGCTACCAGGAAAAATATCCATAGCGTTTAAATTAATAGAACAATGGCTTAATAATTAATAATAAGTCAATTTTGTTTCCTAAATGGATGTGCTTCGTAAGCACCTAGTATTTTGACCTCTTTGGAAAAAAAACCTAACTCTTCAAAAGCTAATTTAACATTCTCATTTTCTGGATGCCCCTCTATGTCAACATAAAATTGCGTCGCAGTAAAAGAACCATCAAGCATATAACTTTCTAATTTTAACATATTGACTCGATTACTTGCAAAACCCCCTAAAGCCTTAAATAAAGAGGAAGGAATATTTCGAACTTTAAATATAAAACTAGTAATTATTTTATTAGCATTTGGGTCAATATCTATTATTTTTTTTCTCATTACTAAAAATCTTGTGGTATTGTGAATATCATCCTCAATATTTTCCTTTAATATTTTTAGTCCATATATTTGCGCGGCTAGTTCAGAGGCAATAGCAGATCTAGTAGCATCGTTTGATTTGGAAATTTCTTCTGCCGCCGCTGCTGTATCTATTGCTACCTTCGCAGTTATTTTTTTTTCAAACAAAAATTTCCTACA
>CAYRXL010000065.1:5961-9328 GCA_964428295.1 uncultured Alphaproteobacteria bacterium | reverse complement strand
TCTATAATAGAGATAATAATAAGGTATTTTGCTAATAGAGATTGTGGTGCATTATTTGCTACACCTGGAACTACATTTCCTAACGGATTTAAAAAGTCATAAATTTTGTCGATATTTCCGTTTACCGAATCACTTATATTAAAATAATGATTTTTAAATTTAGATTCTACCATAGTATTAGCACTAGCTATCCCAATAGCCGCTCCCAAACGCATCATTAGATTAAACAAGCCACTAGCATTCTTTATATCATCATCATGGAGCTTTCCTATAGCTATATTAAGCAAAGGCAAAAAACATATTTGGGCAGAGATACCCCTAATTATTTGAGGTAGCAATATTTCTTTAAATCCTATATCGGCTACTAATTGTCCTTGCAACCATGTACCTATAGACATTAGAATGAAACCTAAAAAAGAAACTAAGGCAGGAGGTAGCTTTTTTAGCATATACCAAGCTATAAACCCTGAAACAAATTGGAACAGGCCTATTACAAATACCATACTTCCAATGGTAAAGCTGTCTATGCCTCTCACTCTTGATAAATAGACTGGCAAAAGATATGCAGGTGAAAACAAAACCACGCCCCATAAAAAAACTAAAAAGCCACAAATCAAAAAATTTCTATTTAAAAATATATTTAAATCAACTATAGGATTTTTGATATGAACCTGCCTCAAAATAAAAAGCACTAAGCACAAAAAAGAAATAATACTCACAGCTAAAACAGTTTTAGATTCAAACCAATCTTCTCTTCTTCCTTCCTCTAAAACCCAAAGAGCTAAACCTAAAAATAAAGAAACTAGTATAACACCCCAATAATCAATTTTTCTTAGTAATTTTTTTTCAGCAATATCAAAATCACCAAACAAAGCAACTACCACAGCTACTAGCATTGCAAATGGAGCATTTACTATAAACACTAACCTCCAAGAAATATACTCTGATAAAAAACCTCCTAATGGAGGACCTATCAAAGATGCCATTGTTGCTATAAAACCTACTATTATTGATATTCTCTGCGTATCTTTCTTAGGATAAAGAGTAAATAACACTGAAAATGTAGCAGGCATCATTCCTCCTCCAAAAAATCCTTGAATTGCTCTAAGTAATATCATTGACTCTATATTCCAAGCTAATCCACAAAAAACAGATGAGAGAGAAAATCCAATCGCACAAATACAAAAGAATACTCTTATTGAAAGAGCTCTCATAAGCCATCCAGACAAAGGCAACATAATAACTTCTGCAATTAAGAACGAACTCAAAACCCAGCTAATCTGATCAGGTCCTGCAGCTAGTCCCCCTTGTATATTTTTATAAGCACTAGAAACATTTTGAACGTTAATCAAGTTTAGAAACATTCCCAAAGTCATTGCCCAAAAAGCATACTTCTTTGTAAAAAAGAATTTGTCCTTAATTGTATTCTTTTTCAATTTTATTGTTTAACTTGATTAGATAGTGTATCTACTTTAGATATTACAGACATGCCAGGGACCAACCTACCAACCAAAACTTCTGGAAGATCTATCGTAATTTTAACAGGCACTCTTTGAACAACTTTAACAAAATTTCCTGAAGCATTTTGAGGAGGAAGCAAACTGAAAGAAGATGCAGAAGCAGGAGATATAGAAAGGACTGTCCCATTTATAATTTTATTTTTGAATGCATCTACCTTAATCGAAACTTTTTGGCCTATTTTGATGTTCTTCATCTGAGTTTCCTTATAATTTGCCACTACCCAAACATCCCTAACAGGAACTATCGACATTAAAGGCCACCCATTTTCCATATAAACCCCAGGCTCAACAATTCTATTAGCAATCATGCCATCAATAGGGGATCTTATCGTCGTAGAATCCAAATTTATTTTGGCAGATTTCAGCTTAGCTTGTGCTACATCTCTTTTTGCTTCAAATCTTAATTCTTCTGCTTTCAGTTTATTAAGGCTTGTATAAATTTCCTCTATCTCAGCATCAATTGCACTACTCGAAAACTTAGCAGCTGATACATCTGATTGAGCCTGTTGAACTTGGTGCAATGAGGTTGAATAAGAAGCATTAGCACTATCTAATCTTGCTTTACTTACTGTTTTTGATTTAAACAATTTTTCTGCTCTATCCTTTTCTAACTTAAGCAATTCCATATTGGATATTTTTGCTTTAGACAAAGCTAGTGCACTTCCCTCTCTGGCGTTGTTAAGACTTTTTCTAGCATTCGCCTCGTTCACTTTAGCATCAATAGAAATTATTTTAGCTTTCACTTCTAATATCTGAGCTTCAGCTTCATCAAGTTCTGCCATTGCTGCATCATAAGTAGCCTCAAAAGGTTCTTTGTCAAATACAACCAAGAGATCCCCTGCTTTTACCTCAGTATTTACAATTCCAGGAACTTCCATAACATGACCACTTATTCTTGAAGAAATTGTGGTAATAGATCCTCGCACATACGCATTATCAGTAGACTCTATATGAGCAATGCTTTTCCACCAAAGCCATCCGAGCAAAATAGCCAATGTAAAAACAGTCGCTGTTGTTATGTATATTCTAGTATTCATTTATAGAAAGCTTTAGTAACATAAAATATAAAAAGTGTTAACTAAATAATCATGAAAGAAAAATATGAGTTCCATTGCTACTGATATTCCTGGTAATATTTCGTTAATACAATAAGAAATTCTCAGAAGATTAATAATCCAAAGACTATTTCTAGGTGACATAAAATTCTAATATCACCCTCAAAATATATGTCTCAACAAAAATACATTTATTTTATATTGGTGGAGCCGAGGGGGATCGAACCCCTGACCTCGTGAATGCCATCCACGCGCTCTCCCAACTGAGCTACGGCCCCAAAAAACTAACTGTCAATTTCTTTTTCTTCTTCTTTAATTAAGGATGATAGATCGTCTTCATTGTCGTCTTCATTATCGTCTTCTATGATATCTACTGGTGTTTCTAAATTTAAACCTTCCTCGATATTTTCATTATCCACAAATTCTTCTTCATCTGATCCAGCCTCCTCTTTTTTAACTTCTAACTTGTCAACTGAATTTTCTTCCTTTACATTTTTATTTTTAAGACGTGTTTTACTCTTAACTATTTTTACTATTTTTGTTCCACATTTAGGACATTCAGGATCTATTCTACCCAAAGTAAAAAATTTCGTATTGCACTTAGAGCATATTAACCTTTCACCTTTTGAAATAATCATTCTTCTTCCTTTAGCTTGTTAAATTGTTTTACAAAAATATTATTTACTTAACTCTGTATTATTATATAGACCTTCTAGAAAATTATAATTAGAATAAGCTATCTTAATTATCATGATATTTAAAAATAATATAAAACATTTTCCTAAGAATAAT
>CAYRXL010000065.1:1287-5951 GCA_964428295.1 uncultured Alphaproteobacteria bacterium | reverse complement strand
AAAGATGCATTTTAAATACCTAAGATCGGTTTAAATAATCATATTCCTTTTGTTAAAACAACAAAAAAAATAAGGGGAAAATTAAAAATACCTGGAGACAAATCAATTTCACACAGAGCCTTATTACTGGGTTTGTTAAGCGTAGGTGAAACGAGAATAGATAACCTATTAGAATGTGAAGATACTAAGTCAACTATTGATGCTATAAAACTACTAGGAGCAAAAGTTAAGAGAATTGGAAATGTTATCACTGTCAGAGGAACTGGAGTGGGGGGAATGATCACTCCTCATAAAACATTATATATGGGAAATAGTGGAACAGGATGCAGACTACTCTTGGGAATAATTGCAGGTAGCAATATAACAGCAACTTTTTCCGGGGATGAATCTCTTTCTAAAAGACCCATGGATAGGATAATCAACCCTCTTAGTGAGATGGGCGCTAAATTCCTTTGCAGTGAAAATTCAACATTACCTTTAACTATCACAGGTGCCGCATCAAATGGAATAGTAATGCCACTAAAATATAAAAGTAATATTTCTTCAGCTCAAGTAAAATCAGCAGTTTTACTTGCAGGTTTAAGCGCAAGAGGCATTACTAGCTTTACTGAACCAATTAAAAGTAGAGATAATACTGAGGAATTGCTTAAGAAATTTGGAGCCAAAATTACCACGCATGAAAATAAAAACAAAAATTATACAGTAAAGCTTTACGGATATTCGGAATTATTCGCAAACAATATAAGAGTACCCTCAGATCCATCTTCAGCAGCATTTTTTGTAGCAGCTTCAATACTAACAAAAAGTAGTAAAGTAGAATTAGAAAATATTTATATGAATCCTACTCGAGCAAAGATCTTCAGTATTTTAAAAAAAATGGGTGCTAGAATAATAGAAAGGCGCAAAACACTAGCAGGTTACCCATGCTCAAATTTGACAATATTTTCTTCTAGCTTAAACAACATTACTTTAGAGGCAAGTGTAGCTCCACACCTAATTGATGAATACCCCATTTTATCTGTAGTTGCTGCCTGCTCCAAAGGAAAAATGTTGATGAAGGGACTTTCTGAACTTAAATATAAAGAAAGTAATAGATTGCTAGCATTAAACAACGGACTCAATAAATGCGGAGTTAAAACTGTAATCGAAGATAATAATTTAGTAGTATTTGGATGCAAAGGACCTCCTGAAGGTGGTTGTAAAATAAACGCTAGCAAAGATCATAGAATAGCAATGGCATTTAGCATATTAAGTTTAGTAAGCAAAAAACCGATTGTAGTAGAAGGATGCTCCTCCATTAAATCAAGCTTTCCTAATTTTTTTGATTTACTGCACCAATCTGGAGCTTCTATAAACGGTGCCTAATAATCTAAAAGATAAAATTACCATTGCAGTTGACGGTCCTGCAGCTTCTGGAAAAGGAACAATTGCATTAGCACTATCAAAGCAATATAATCTCATATATATGGATACAGGCCTACTATATCGAGCAGTAGCTAGTAAGATTATAGATAACGAAGTTGACATAAAAAATGAAAGAGAATGTTATAAATCAGTCAAAAACATGCGTTTAGAATCTTTAAATTATAATGAAAAGTCACTACGAAATGAAAAGACAGGGTTTATAGCTTCAAAAATAGCATCTATAGAGAAATTAAGAAATGAACTACTTAAATACCAGAAAATGCTGGTGGATAATATACCAGAAAATTATAATGGTATAATTTTAGATGGACGTGATATTGGTACTAAGGTTATTCCAAATGCTAATCTTAAACTTTTCATTACAGCAAGCGTAGAAATAAGAGCTCTTAGAAGAAATAATCAGTTGAATGAAACCAATAAAAGAAGTACATATGCTAAAGTATTAAAGGAATTAAAAGAAAGAGACAGTAGGGATATAAATAGGAAACACTCTCCTTTATACCCCTCAAAAGATGCTATAGTAATAGATACTTCAAACTATAATGTGCTTGAAGTAATAAAAATTGTTAAGGATATAATAAAGAAAGAGATTCCTGGTTTATTTTCTGTATAGTCAGTTATTTGTATAAAAATATTTTAATATTGATAGAAAGTGAGTAAGTATGAACAAAGAGGAAAGTCTGCATAGTATCTCTAATAAGATTCCTACCAACAAGGAAAACTTTGCTGAAATGCTTGAAAAATCTATAGCTAAAGAGCAAAAAAAAGTAGGGACTTTAGTAAAAGGAAAAGTAATTGCAATAGAAAAAGATAGCATTGTAGTGGATATAGGATACAAATCCGAAGGCAGAGTACCCCTTAAAGAGTTTATAGACCCTGACCCTAAACCAAAAGTTGGAGATGTAATAGAAGTATTTTTTGAGAGTGCAGAAAACAAAACAGGAGATGCAGTCTTATCAAGAGAGAGAGCTAAATCTGAAGAAGCGTGGGTGCTTATGGAAAAAGCATCTAAGACCAAAGAAAAAGTAAAAGGTAATATATTTACAAGGGTAAAGGGTGGATTTTCTGTTGACTTAAATGGGGCCATAGCTTTCTTACCAGGAAGCCAAGTTGACGTAAAAGCAGTAAAGGACAACTCTTATTTACTTGGAACTGAACAGATATTTCACATTTTAAAAATGGACAGAAAAAGAGGAAATATAGTGGTTTCTAGAAGATCAGTCCTAGAAGAAAATAGAGAGGAAGCTAAAGCAGAGTTAGCGTCTAGTTTACAAGAAGGTCAAATTATGGAAGGAATAGTTAAAAACATTACTAACTATGGAGCTTTTGTAGATCTTGGAAACATGGATGGACTGCTTCACGTAACTGATATTTCTTGGAGAAGAGTAAGTCATCCATCTGAAGTACTAACTTTAGGAAAAAAAATAAAAGTAAAATTAATAAAATACAGCGATGAAACTAATAGAATTAGCCTAGGAATGAAACAACTAGAAGAGGATCCTTGGAAAGGAGCAGATAAAAGGTACAAAATTAATAATAAATATCAAGGCCAAATTACAAATATCACTGATTATGGTGTGTTTGTGGAATTAGAAAGCGGAATAGAAGGATTGGTACACATTTCTGAAATGAGTTGGACTAAAAAAAATATAAGCCCAACAAAACTATATAATAGTGGCGAAAAGGTTGATGTAGTAATACTAGACTTTGATATTGAAAAGAGAAGATTGAGTCTTGGAATTAAACAGGCACATGAAAACCCTTGGAACAAACTCAAAACGACAACACCAGAGGGCTCTGAACTAGAAGGAGAAATTAGAAATATAAGTGATTTCGGTCTGTTTGTTAAAGTATCAGATGATATAGATGGTCTAATACATGCGTCTGATCTCAGTTGGAATGATTCTGGAGAAGAAACTATAAAAAAATACAAAGTAGGGGATAGCGTAAAAGCAAAAGTATTAGAATTTGATTTAGAAAAGGAAAGAATTGCATTAGGCATTAAGCAATTGACTCCCGATCCATTTGTTACAGCTATTTCTAAAGATTTAAAAAAAGGCAGTGTAGTTACATGTGTTATAGAAAAAGTCTCCAATAGTGGACTTGATGTTAAAATTAATGATCTTTTTTCATCGTTTATAAAAAAATCTGACTTGTCTAGAGAAAAAAATGAACAAAAATCTTCTAGATTCGCCCAAGGTGAAAAAGTTGATGCCATGGTGGTTAATACAGACCTTAAAAATAGAAAAATAACATTATCAATTAAAGCATTAGAGATATCCGAAGAAAAGAAAGCCATGAAAAATTATGGTTCCGTTGATGCAGGAGCGTCATTAGGAGATATACTTGGAGCAGCACTAGAAGCAAAAGAAACAAAAAAGAAAGAAGCTAAAAAGGCAACCAAAAAAAAGAAAGATACTAATTCTACAAAAGAAGTAAAGAAAAAAGTAAGCAAAGGAAAAACAAAAAAGTAATACTTTTAATAAGGAGAAAATAGTGACTAAGTCCCAACTAGCTATAGCATTAGCAGAAGAAAAAAATTTATCAATAAAAGATGCTGAATCTATATTAAACGTAATAATAAACGAAATTACATCAGCTTTAATGAGGGGAGATAGAGTTGAACTTAGAGGATTCGGATCTTTTTCTCTAAAAGATAGGAAAGGCAGATTAGGACGAAATCCTAAAACAGGAGAAAGTGTTGAAATTCCTGAAAAATCGCTTCCTCGCTTTAAAACAGGAAGAGAATTACATAATAAACTAAACTAATTACAAATTAGGTGGACTTATCCTCAAATTAATTAGCCGATTTATTGTCCTATTTTTACTGTTAATATTGATATCATTTAGTATTAGTAATAATGACCTTATACACTTAAGCCTTTGGCCCTTACATTTTAGTTTTTATATTCCGGTATTTTTATTTTTTTTTATAACCCTAGGGGTGGGAATAATAATTGGATTTATATATAAAAAATAGTTTAATTATATTAGAAATGTAAATTAAAAAGAGATTAGCTTGAGTAAATCATTAATAAATCAGTCTAAGTTAGAAGGAGCGATGAGTAAAATTATTTGTGCTGTAGATACTAGAAACTTAGAAGAAGCATATAAATTAGTAGCTAAACTTAATAAAAAAAATATAATTAAATTAGGTTTAGAGTTCTTTTCTAATCATGGAAATGAAGGAGTGAAAAGAATAAGGAGTTTAAAGAATCAAATGAAAATTTTTCTTGATT
>CAYRXL010000065.1:0-1277 GCA_964428295.1 uncultured Alphaproteobacteria bacterium | reverse complement strand
TGATTACAATACATAGTGCAGGCGGGAAAAAGATGATCTCAGCAGCAATAGATGCACGAAATCTAGCAGCAAAAGAGAATGAAACAGAAAAACCCAAAGTATTGGGGATTACCGTACTAACCAGCTTAAGTAATAAGGACACAAATAGTTTAGGATGGGGGAGAAACATAAAAGAACAAAGTTATAAATATGCCAGCTTGGCTCTAGATGCAGGATGTGACGGTATAGTTTGTTCAGCACATGAGCTCACATACCTAAGGGAAAAACTAGGAAACAACTTTTTAATTGTAACCCCTGGAATAAGGCCTGTTTGGGCAAAAACAAATGATCAAAAAAGAGTGGTTACTCCATCAAAAGCAATCAAATTAGGAGCAAATTATATAGTAATTGGAAGGCCAATTAGCCAATCCAAAAATCCTGAATTGGTAATAAACAAAATAGCAAAGCAAATGACAGAGGATGAAGATGCCTAATATTAAGGTTAAAGTCTGTGGCATAAAATCTATAGGTGAAGTAAATGCTGTCAATAAAACCAATGCAAAATGGTTGGGAATGATTTTTTATAAAAACTCACCTAGAAATATTAGTTATAATATTGCACACAAAATACTTCAGGCCTTAAATAAAAGAACTACGCCAGTAGCTGTATTAGTAAATCCCACCAAAAACAAAATTAATAAATTAAAATTACTAGGTATTAATATGTTTCAGCTTCACGGACATGAGTCTCCTGATTTTTGTAAGAGTCTAGTTAATGAACTAGAGGTAAAATTAATTAAAAGCATAGGCGTTCAAAAAAGAGAAGATATTATAAAAGCTGAAAAATACAAAGGAATTTGTGAATGGATTCTGTTTGATGCTAAAATAAAAGGATCTAAACTCCCTGGAGGAAATGGAATTCCGTTTAATTGGAACTTTCTAGAAAAAAATATTGGTAAATATAATTGGATTTTATCTGGAGGTTTAAATACAACCAATATAAAACGAGCAATAAAAAAAACAGGAGCTCAAGCGGTAGACGCATCTAGCGGATTAGAAGATAATCAAGGAAAAAAGCAAACCTACTTAATACAAAAGTTTTGTAAATTAGCAACCAATGTTTGAAATATTTAGGTAATATATAATATGAAAAAGAAAAATATAAATTACAAGACATTTCCCGATCCAAAGGGTAAATTTGGCAGTTTTGGTGGACGTTATGTAGCAGAGACCCTAATGCCATTATTATTAGATCTCGAGAAAGCTTACAATAAGGCCTAAAAAGATAATTCTTTTAG
>CAYRXL010000064.1:6242-9392 GCA_964428295.1 uncultured Alphaproteobacteria bacterium | reverse complement strand
GATTTTTTATTGAATTTAGATTTTTTATCTCGCATCTTGTACCCATCTTCTGATTTGGTTTTCTGACCGAAACGTTAGCATCACATCTAAGGGATCCTTCTTCCATATTTCCATCACAAGTCTCTATAAATCTCAGTATATTCCTTAATTTTCTTACATAGCAACCAGCCTCTTCCCAATCTCTCATATCAGGTTTCGAGACTATTTCCATAAGAGCAACTCCAGCTCTATTAAAATCAATCAGACTTGCGTCTGAATACTGATCATGAATAGATTTCCCTGCATCTTGTTCCAGATGCAACCTCTCAATCCCAATCATTTTCGTTTCTTCTTTAGGTAAATCAATATATATATGACCTTCTCCAACTATTGGATTTTTATATTGACTTATCTGGTAACCAAGAGGTAAGTCTGCATAAAAGTAATTTTTCCTATCAAAAATAGAATATTGATTTATTTTTGCATTAATTGCGAGACCTGTCTTGATTGCTTGGTCAATTGCTTTACTATTTATTACTGGAAGCACTCCAGGTGAAGCTATATCAAGTAAACTTAAATTTTGATTAGGAATGTGACAAAATTTTGCAGGTCCATTTGAAAAAAGTTTAAGGTTAGCAATTACTTGAGCGTGAACTTCTAAACCTATCACAATTTCCCAAGAACTAGTCTTTCCTTGAATGTAGATACTTTTGCGTTCGTTCATGTTAATTCCCAATTGAATGAGGTTTGTGTTTAAAAGAAGCATACTTTTCCAAGGAGTAAGCTATCCTAAGTAAAGTAGATTCATCAAAAGCTTTTCCAATCAACTGCAAACCAAGAGGATAACCATTATCAGATAATGATACGGGCAATGAAATAGCCGGAAGGCCTGCTAAACTTGCAGGAACAGTAAATATATCATTTAAATACATCGAAACCGGATCATTCTTCTTCTCTCCAATTGGAAAGGCATCACTAGGAGTGGTAGGCGTTAAAATAGCATCTACAGACGTAAAACTCTCATCAAAATCATTTTTAATTTTTCTTCTCACTTTTTGAGCACGTAAATAATAAGCATCATAATAACCTGAAGATAATACATAAGTACCCATAAGCAATCTTCTCTTAACTTCCTCACCAAATCCTTCTGCTCTAGTTAATAAATACATTTCATCTAGACTGTTAAATGGTCCCTTTGCTCTATAACCATATCTAACTCCATCATATCTTGCTAAATTCGCAGATGCCTCTGCTGGGGCAATAATATAATATGCTGGTAGAGCATATGATGTGTGAGGAAGTGAAATATCAATAATCTCTGCTCCTTTATCTTTAAGAAGTTTAATACCTTGATCCCACGTCAATTTGATTTCATCTGATAATTCTTTTACGTTATATTCTTTTGGAATACCTATTTTAAGACCATTAACTCCTGATTCAAGATTTTTAGTTAAGTCAGGAAGATTGATTTTGACCGAAGTAGAATCCAATTCATCATAAGACGATATATAACTTAGAATAATTGCAGCATCTTTCACAGATCTTGTAATTGGTCCAGCTTGATCTAAAGAAGAAGCAAAAGCAATAATACCAAATCTAGAACATCTTCCATAAGTTGGTTTTAAACCAACAACTCCGCAAAAAGAAGCAGGTTGTCTTATAGATCCTCCAGTATCTGTTCCTAGTGCCACAGGCGCACAAAAAGAGGATACCAAAGCTGCAGAACCCCCAGATGAACCCCCGGGTGAAATAGGATTCTTATTTTTAATACTCCAAGGATTTATTACGTTCCCCTTATAGTAAGTATCACTGGAAGAACCCATAGCAAACTCATCCATAGCAGCTTTACATAACAATATTGCTCCTTTATCCCATAAATTTTTAGTTACTGTAGATTCATAAGAAGGTATAAAATTAGATAATATTTTAGAACATGCAGTAGTTTTAATCCCTTTAGTACAAAATATATCTTTTACCGCAATTGGTAGACCTTCAAGACTCCCAACTTCTCCCTTACCTCTCCTTATATCAGAAGCTTTTGCTCTTCTAATTGCAATTTCATGAGTGTTTTCTGTAATGAAATTAAAATTTTTAAATTCATCTATTCTATTTAAATATGACCTAGTTATTTCTTCAGAGGAAAATTTCTTTTCACTCAAACCATAAAGAATTTCTGATACGTTATATTCCCATAATTCACTCATTAACAACCTACTCTATAACCTTTGGAACTGCAAAATAGTTCTTCCTTAAATCAGGAGCATTACTTAATAGACCTTCTTCTGTATTACTAGAATTGTATTCATCTAATCTTTCGTAGAGTTTCATATCTATTACACTAGTTAAAGGATAGGTGTCTTCCACATTCACTTTATTCAACTCAGAAACCCAACCAATAATCTTAGAAAGATCCTTTGAAAACTCATCTGCTTCATTTTCAGATAATTGTATTCTTGCCAAATAAGCTATTTTATTGGTAGTTTTTTTATCAATAAACATGTTTATTCCATAATATAATCTTTATGTTAAAATGATTTCGAGACCATGAATAAAAACAATACACATAAACTAAAATATTTAAATAACAAAATAACTGATGATATAAAAATTTTTCAATCTTTTCTAGAGCCTAAAGTTAAAATCATTGGTCTAGATACAAGTAAGAAAAATATCGGTATATCTATATCAGATGATTTAAGAATAGTCGCCACGAATTATACTACCATCAAAAGAAGAAAGTTAATCTTAGACCTTGATACAATTAACACTATAGTAAATAAATATCATATAAAAGGATTTGTAGTGGGTTTACCTAAAAATTTAAATGGAAGCTTGGGAAGAAGATCACAATCAACTATCACATTTTGTATTAATTTAGAAAAATACTTTAAATGCCCAATACTGCTTTGGGATGAAAGATTATCAACGAAAGCAATCGAGAAAGAAATGATCAAGTCAGATACTACTAGAAAAAAAAGAGCAAAAACTATTGACACTTCCTCAGCTACTTGGATACTTCAGGGTGCTATGGATGCTATGCAAAATATTAACTCATTGAAAATAAATAAATATAATGAACCAATCAAGTAAAAAAAATAGACATCTATTAGGAATAAGGGATTTGGAAGAATCCTATATAAACAAATTATTAACTTCAGCTGAAAATATTTT
>CAYRXL010000064.1:0-6232 GCA_964428295.1 uncultured Alphaproteobacteria bacterium | reverse complement strand
TAGAATCAGTCAAGGCAAACAAACAAAACAATTGCCTATCAAATAAAACAATTATTAATTTATTTTTTGAAGATTCTACCAGGACACTAACTTCTTTTGAACTCGCCTCTAAACAATTAGGCGCTGATGTAATAAACATGTCAGTAGCTACTTCATCAATCAAAAAAGGTGAAACCCTTTTGGATACTGCTATGACACTAAATGCTATGAACCCAGATATTTTAGTTATTAGACATAATATGAGCGGAGTTCCTCATCTTCTTGCTGATAAGGTAGAATGCTGCGTTATTAATGCAGGTGACGGTAGTCATGAGCACCCCACCCAAGCTTTATTAGATGCACTTACCATAAGAAAAAGAAAGGGCTATATAAAAGGTTTACGAGTAGCTATATGTGGGGATATTTTGCATAGTAGAGTTGCAAGATCAAATATTTATCTTCTAAACAAATTAGGAGCATTGGTAAGAGTAATAGCGCCCCCTACTCTCCTCCCAAACGAGATTGAGAAATTAGGAGTAAAAGTATTTCAATCTATGGAAGAAGGTCTTGATAAAGTAGATATAATTATGGTTTTAAGAATTCAAAAAGAAAGAATGAAAGGCTCATTTGTTCCATCAACTAGAGAATTCTTTAACTTTTGGGGATTGGATAGAAAAAAACTAAATAGAGCAAAAAAAGATGCTTTGGTAATGCACCCAGGACCAATAAATAGAGGAGTAGAAATAGATAGCGATGTAGCAGATGATATAAGTCGATCTCTAATTTTGGAGCAAGTAGAACTAGGAGTTGCAGTTAGAATGGCTATTATAAAAGATTTATTGTTGGAAACTTAAATATGTCAAAAGAATAATTATGAGTGATAACAAAAAAATAGCATATGTAAATGCTCATATAGTAGACCCATCACAAAATATAAATGGAATAGGTAGTGTAATTACCGAGGGGAAAAATATATTAACGACAGAATTAGGTTTATTTAGAAATACTCCACCCCCAAAAGAATATACTATCTATGATTGTAAAGGTTCTATCTTGTCTCCTGGCTTTGTTGATATTAAGGCACATATTAGAGAACCTGGAGAAGAACATAAAGAGACTTTTGCTACAGCAAGTTTGTCTGCAAGTGCTGGAGGAATAACAAGCCTTGTGTGCATGCCTAATACTTTGCCAGTAATAGACCAATTACCAGTAGTCGAATTCATAGAAAGAAAAGCACGAAAAAATAGCTTAGTAAAAATCTATCCTGCGGCTTCTATTACAAAAAATTTAGAAGGCAAAAATCTAACAGAAATAGGCCTTCTAACGCGATCAGGGGTTGTAGCATTTACTGATGTAATTTCAGCCGTTGATAACGCTGATGTCATGGCAAGAGCTCTAACATACGCCTCAATCTATGATACTATTATTCTTCAGCATCCTGAAGAAAAAACTCTTTCAAAGGAAGGAGTAATGAACGCTGGAATATTATCTACTAAATTAGGAGTTAAAGGTATTCCTAAATTTGCAGAAGTTCTTCAAATAGAAAGAGATATTAGATTAGCTCAAATGACAAAGGGAAAATTACATTTTTTTAATATTACCACCTTAGAATCAATTGAAGTTATAACTCAAGCCCAAAAAAAAGGAATAGATGTTTCGTGCTCTACTTCTCCTCAATATTTTACATTAACAGAAGAAGAAGTAGTGGATTGGAAAACGTTTGCTAAACTCTCCCCTCCTTTAAGATCAGAAACGGATCGAAAATCTATAGAAGATGCAATTTCAAATAGAATGGTTCATTGTATAACTTCTGATCATTCTCCTCATGATGCCGATTCAAAAAGATTACCATTCGAGCAAGCATCTTCAGGAATGATTGGTTTAGAAAGCCTTTTGCCTTTAACATTAGAATTAGTACATAAAAAAAAGATATCCATATTTAATTTAATAGAATTGCTGAGCACTAATCCTGCTAAACTACTTAAGCTAAAAAGTGGTTCACTCAAGAAAAACTATCCAGCAGATATAGTGATTTTCGACCCAAATAAAAAAGTAACAATATCTGCAAATAAAATGCAAAGTAAATCCAAAAATTCTCCCTTTAAAGATTTAAAAAGTAAAGGTAAAGTTAAGCTAACAGTAATAGATGGAAAAATAGCCTATAATGGAAAATAATTTTATATCAGATGTCTCACTAATATACGCATCTTTGATTTGTTACATTATTGGTTCTTTACCATTCGGATTACTGATATTTTATCTTTCTGGAAAGGGCGATATAAGAAACAAAGGGTCAGGAAATATAGGAGCAACAAATATCCTCAGATTGGCAGGAAAAAAAATGGCAATAACAACGCTAACCTTTGATATATCTAAAGGGTTTATAGCTACATTGACTTCCTATAGTATACTTGGTCCAACAGCAAGTTATTATAGCGCAGTCTCGGGTGTAATAGGACACATGTTTCCCATATGGTTAAAATTTAAGGGCGGAAAAGGAGTAGCTACTTCTTTAGGAATCATAGCTGCTTTCTCATGGCCACTAGCAATAATATCTATACTAATATGGAGTTTATTTGTTTTATTATTTAAGATATCTGCCATTGGAGCCATTGCAACAGCCATACTCACTCCAATTTTTTTTCTTATCATATTAAAAATACAATTTAAACTAGAACTATTAATGTGGATACCTGGAGAACCAAGCGAATTATATATATTATTTTTAATAAGTTTATTAATAATATTAAAACACTATTCTAATATTATTAGTTTATTAAAAATTGATATTAACAAAAATTAATACTCATATGATATAGACTTTAATACTTGAGAATGGGGCAAACTAATGATAAGGAATCTCTATTCATGTTAAATCGAGGAATATTTTATGAATCTTGTTATTGTAGAGTCTCCTGCTAAAGCTAAAACTATTAACCAGTATTTAGGAAAGAACTTTCTGGTGTTAGCTTCCTACGGACATGTAAGAGATCTTCCAAACAAAAATGGTTCTGTAATACCGGAAAAAAACTTTGAAATGCTCTATGAACCAAATTCAAATAAAAAAAGTCAGATTCAACAAATAAAGAACTCTCTTAATAGTGGTGACATACTTTGGTTGGCTACAGATTCAGATAGAGAAGGTGAGGCTATAGCTTGGCATATAAAATCAATTTTAGACAATGAAGACAAGCTAAAAAACATAGAAATTAAAAGAGTAATTTTCAACGAAATTACTAAGTCTGCAATATTAGAAGCTTTTGGCAAACCTAGTAATATAAACATAAATATGGTAAACGCATATCAAGCTAGAAGGGCTCTTGACTACTTAATGGGATTTACTTTATCTCCTGTACTATGGAGAGCTTTGCCAAGGTCAAAGTCAGCTGGAAGAGTTCAATCTGTGGCATTAAAATTAGTTTGTGAACGTGAAACAGAAATAGAAGCTTTTAAAAGCATCGAATACTGGTCTATCGAAAGTATATTTGAAACAAAAAAACAAGAAAAAATTACTACTTACTTATATGCAATCAATGAAAAGAAACTAAATAAATTAGATATTGGAACCTTAGACGAAGCGAATAAAATACTAGAGAAAATAAAAAATAATTCTTATGTAGTAAAAAACACTACAAAAAAAAGAATTAAGAGAAACCCTGCACCTCCTTTCATAACTTCTACTCTGCAACAAGAAGCATCAAGAAAGCTTGGCTTTAATGCAACACACACAATGAGTGTAGCACAGAGTCTTTACGAAGGTGTAAAAATACAAGGTGAAACAGTAGGATTGATAACATACATGAGAACAGACTCAGTCAATCTATCTAATTTCGCATTAAAAAAATGCAACGAAGTCATTCACAAAATATATGGAAGTGAATATACTATAAAAATACCAAGAAAGTATAAAAATAAATCAAGAAATGCTCAAGAAGCTCACGAAGCTATTCGTCCTACTGATCCATGCAGAACTCCTAAGGGAATAAGTAAATTTCTTAATGATAATCAAAAGAAATTATATGAATTAATTTGGAATAGAACTATAGCTTGTCAAATGCAAAATGCTGAAATTGATCAAGTGACAATAAATATAACATCCAATGATAATAAATTTTACATGCGTACATCTGGTTCAAATACTTTTTTTGATGGTTTTATGAAAGTATATACTGAAGGGCAAGATGATAAAAATACAAAATATGACGAAAAAGATAAAGTTTTACCTCATTTAAATGATAACGAAAAAGTTACTTATATTACAACCAATAACAAGCAACATTTCACAGAACCACCACCTAGATTCACAGAAGCCACTTTAGTAAAAAAACTGGAAGAACTTGGTATTGGAAGACCATCTACCTATGCCAATATTGTATTTGTAATCAGAGACAAAGGTTATGTAAGATTTGAAAGGAAAAGATTTATACCTGAATCAAAAGGACGTTTGGTAACTTCTTTCTTATCAGGATATTTTAGCAAATATGTAGGGAATGATTTTACTGCCAATCTAGAATTAAAATTAGACCAAATTTCTCAAGGAAAAGATGATTGGAAAGAAGTACTTAATAATTGGTGGATACCCTATAAACAATCCATTGATACGGCATCTTCACTAAGAGTTAAAGATGTAGTAGAAAAAATAGATAACGACTTAGGTCCTCATTTTTTTCCAGAAAATAAAAACGGAGAAGATCCGAGAAAATGCCCAAAATGCCAAAAAGGAAAATTAAAAATTCAGTATGGACGTTATGGTGGTTATATTGGTTGTTCAAATTATCCAAATTGTAAGTTTAATTCTCAACTTATCGTAGGCGACAAAGAATCAAAAAGCATACATGAACCACTAATTTTAGGACAAAATGAAAATAAAGAAAATATAACTCTAAGAAATGGACCATATGGTTATTATATTCAATTGGGCGATTCTGATGAACATTCTAAGCCTAAAAGGGTATCCCTACCAAAGAGTGTAGATACTTCTATGTTTGATTTAGAGCAAGCTTTAAAATATCTTTCCCTTCCAAGAAAAATTGGCAACCATCCAGAAACAGGAAATATAATTACTGCAGGAATAGGAAGATATGGACCATATATAAAATATGATAAGACTTTCTTCAGTTTACCTAAAGAGGAAAATATATTTGAAATAGGCATTAATAGAGCTGTTGACATTCTTTCTAAACCAAAGAAAAAATTTTTTAAAAAAAAATAACTCTTTAAAACAGCTATATTGACCACTACTTATTGAAATGCTATTCTTATTATAAGATATTGAGGTTAATATGGCTAAAGCATCATCAGTAAAAATTAGACTTAACAGCACAGCAGACACAGGTTATTTTTATGTGACAAAAAAAAATAACAGAACTATGACAAACAAAATGGAAATTAGAAAATATGATCCTGTTGTTAAAAAACATGTACTCTTTAAGGAAGCAAAGATTAAATAAATTTTAGTCTTGGTTGATTAATAATAAATTCAGAAACCATAAGAATTAATTTACATTTACAAACTAACCTTGATATTAACACATCCCAATTTAAGAAATGTAAAAATTAATAAAAACAAACCCCTAATTATATGTGACGCAGATGAAGTTATATTTGATTTTATGACATCGTTTGAAGCTTATTTAAAAAGCAATAATCTTCATTTTAACTGGTCAAGCTACTCCTTGTCTAATAACATTGTCGACCAATATCAAAGTATTATTTCAGACCAACAAATAGAGGTAATTATTAATAAATTTTTTGATCAGAATACTAGCAACATGAAGCTAGTTGAAGGAAGTAAAAAAAGCCTTAATAAATTATCAAAATATTTTGACATTATTATACTTTCAAATATACCCAAAAAGAATTACCTCCAAAGAAAAAAAACTTTAATAAAAAACAATATTAACTACCCACTAATTTGTAACTCCGGGGGAAAAGGAATATCAGTAAAACAATTAATAAATAATCATAAAAGTTTATGTTGGTTCATAGACGATAGCCCAAATCAAATAAATTCAGTTAAATATTACAACAATACTATAAAGACTTTAAATCTAATTATTAATAAAGAATTGCTAAAATTATCAGGAATAGCTAAAACTGCAGATAAATCTGCAAATACTTGGAGAAAGGCAGAAAAAATAATATTAGAAGATTTAGAAAATTATTTAATATCTCAAGACTAATACTTTTAACTAGAAGGAAAAATAATGTCAGACATAACTAATAGACTAAAATCAAAGAATATAGTTTTACC
>CAYRXL010000063.1:9206-9456 GCA_964428295.1 uncultured Alphaproteobacteria bacterium | reverse complement strand
CAAGTAATATATCCACACGACCTTCATTGGTGCGTGTCTTCAGCAGTAATTCCAGTAACCAGGCATCGCGTGCAAAGCGGTCGTCATTGGTGCGTAGCCCCAGTCGTTCGCAAAGAGTCTCGGGAAGGAAGCGATCGCCATGAACGGATTCAGGCATATTCCCTTCGTTTGCACCGGTAATGATCAAATTAGGAGCATCCTCCCACTCCAATTCCAGCCAGCCCTGAATGTCTAGTGCATTCGTTGGTCT
>CAYRXL010000063.1:6778-9196 GCA_964428295.1 uncultured Alphaproteobacteria bacterium | reverse complement strand
TAGCTGTGCCATAAACTGACGGGCGGGCTCAAGGTCTACCGCGTCATCTTTGCTTCCTTCAGTGAAAGTTCGCTCAGTGAACGTAGTTTTCAAAAATTCTGTTAGCCCCGTGGAAAGTGGGGTCTCTTCGACTGTGTCCAGTGACATCTTTAGAGCCTCAAGCGACTTTCGTGCATGAATGCGTGGGCCTATGAAATCGCCCTCGAAATAAAGTTGAATCGCATCGGACAAGCTGGCAGGTAGATGTTGCTGACGTAACTCGTCGAGCCCAGTTAACAAGAGTGTAGGTGAAAAATTTTCCACTTCGGTATGAGCCCAGCCCCAGGCATCGGGTAATCGGAGGAGCGCCTCTGCGTTTGCAAAAGTCGGTTGCTGTAGCACAGAATGGAGTGCTATTAAAAAACCTTTGTGAAAAACGACTAAAGGATGCGCAGGCTAGAATAGAAAAAATAGAGGTAAATAAAACCAATGACAAAGTTCAAATTAAAAACATAAATGAGGAATAGACTTTGACTGCTAACGCTATATATGCGTTAAATAAATCCTTGAAAAAAACTAACTCATTATTCGTCAAATTAGCAAAAAATATTTTTGAAAACTCTCACACTCCAAAAGTTTTACTTCAATCTATGGAGTATTCTGTTCTGAGTGGTGGTAAAAGATTAAGGCCCTTTATTGTTTCAGAAGTAGGAAAGTTGTTTAATGTTAAATTAGAAGATTCTATCAATGCTGCTTTAGCAATAGAAATAGTTCATTGTTTCTCATTGGTTTATGATGATTTGCCCAGCATGGATGATGATAAATTAAGAAGAGGACAACCAACAACTCACGTAGAATATGGTGAATCAACTGCAATATTATCAGGAGCATCATTACTTATTCTTGCTTTTAGACACTTGTCTAATAAAGTAACACATTCAAGCCTAAAAATAAGAAATGAGCTAATCAAAGGTTTAGCAGATTCTATTGGAAGTGAAGGTATGATGGCAGGGCAGTTCTTAGATCTAGAAGCTGAAAAAAACAATATGAATTTACTGGAGAAGAATTATATAGAGATACAAGAAAAAAAAACAGGGGCACTTATGTCTTACAGTGCAAAAGCGGGAGCAATTTTAGGAAAAGCAAGTAAAAAGGAAAAGAGTATACTCAGTGACTATGGTTTTCTATTAGGTCGTATTTATCAAATAACTGATGATTTGTTGGACATAGAAGGTAACAAAAAAGATTTAGGGAAAGAAGTAAAAAAAGATCAAAAGAAAAATAAGGCTACGTTAATACAACTAAAAGGAATTGAAGCTGCAAAGCGTGAAGCTTATTTTCTTTCTCTACAGGCTAAAAGTAAATTAAAAGAGCTAAAAGTAGAAAATAATAATTTAGAATACTTAGTTGATTTTATTCTGAACAGAAAAAAGTAATGAATAATTCTAAACATAGATTAGATAAATTATTAGTACTAAAAGGTTTAGTGGAAAATTCAAATAAAGCTAAATATATGATTATGGATGGAAGAGTATTTGTTAATGGTCAAAAGATAATGAAAAGTGGGCATAAGTTTTATTATACAGATACCTTATCGGTTAAATTAGATAAACATCCTTGGGTTTCACGGGGAGGGATTAAATTAGATGGAGCAATAAGACACTTTAATTTAAGAGTAAAGGGTATGATTTGCGCTGATGTTGGATGTTCAACAGGTGGGTTTACTGATGTATTATTGTCGTTAAATGCTAAAAAGATTTTTGCAATTGATGTGGGCATGGGTCAATTTGCTTGGAAATTAAGACAAAACCCTAAAGTTATTTTAATGGAAAAAACAAATGCTAGATATTTGGACCATAGTCATTTTAATTCTTTATTAGACATTATTGTTTGTGACGTTTCTTTTATTAGTTTAGTAAAAGCTCTAGATAAAATTTTAGAGTTAACTAGTTTTGATGCTAGCTTATTAGCATTGATTAAACCTCAATTTGAATTGCATCGGGAAAAAGTAGGGAAAAATGGTGTGGTAACTAACAATTTCTACAGAGAAGAGGCAGTTAATAAAGTTACCAAATGGTTAGAAATAAAAAAAAATTGGAGAATAGTTGATATTTTTGAAAGCCCTATAAAAGGTGCTAAAGGCAATATAGAATATTTTATATATGCAAGGCATAGTTAGGTTATCTACCAATATTATGATATTCATTGTTAGGATTCATGTTAGTCCCAGAAGCTATTCTATTAGTCATGTTGAAGAAACTTGCTACCTCAATAATTTCTAGTATACCCCTATCACTGAAACCATTATCTCTTAGAGTATTTCTATCTTTGTCCTTTATGAGATGGGGATCTATTGTTAGTTTGCTAGCGAAGTTTAGCATACTCTTCTGTCTATCTGTAATATCTGCGTTAAGGTAGTTAATTGCTAATTTTTCTGAA
>CAYRXL010000063.1:5460-6768 GCA_964428295.1 uncultured Alphaproteobacteria bacterium | reverse complement strand
ATTTTTAGATAGTAATCTTACTGAAGCGCTATGAGCTACTAAACAATAATAGCATCTATTTATAGAAGAAACCACTACTGCAATCATTTCTCTTTCTAACTTATTGAGATGTCCCTTATCAAGCATGAGCCTATTATAAAAATTAACAAAAACTTTTAATCGACTATTTTCCGATGCATTAGCTTTTATTACATTTGGTATAAAACCAATCTTCTCTTCGCAAACTTTTACATATTTCTTCATTTGTTCATCTAAATATTTCACATTAAATTTTATGTTAAGTGACCATATTTTTTCAGATTTATTTTTTTTCATTATAAACTTCCTATTTAGAAACTTGTGCTCTATTTCTTAGATAATGATCAGCTAAAACCAGTGCGATCATAGCCTCTGCGACGGGGACACATCTAATGCCAACACATGGATCATGTCTTCCCTTAGTCTTTATTGTAGTGTTAGTATTTTCTGTAGTTATAGTTTTTTGGGCTAAAAGGATTGATGAAGTTGGCTTTACGGCAATTCTACAAATTATATCTTGTCCTGAAGAAATTCCACCTAATATCCCACCAGCATTATTTGATAAAAATTTTAAGTTTCCATTTTTATCTATCAGCATTTCATCTGTGTTTTTCTCACCATGGATTTTCACTACAGTAAAACCAGCTCCTAATTCTACACCTTTTACTGCATTAATAATCATTAATCCAGATGCTAAGTCAGCATCAAGTTTTCCGTATACTGGTTCTCCAAGTCCAATTGGAATTCCTTGGGCCCTAATCTCAATTAAAGCTCCACATGAGGATCCTTTTTTTCTTGTTTCCCTAAGATATTTTTCCCATTCATCTATAGCATAAGGGTCAGGACAAAAAAAATCATTCTTATTAACATTTTTCCAATCCCAATTACTTCTTCTAATTCTTTTTTTTCCTATCTGGACCACTGCTCCTCTAATAGTAATATTTTCACCTAAAATAGTTTTTGCAATTGATCCAGCAGCTACTCTCATTGCTGTTTCTCTAGCACTGGATCTTCGCCCGCCCCTATAGTCTCTAATTCCATATTTCTTCCAGTAGGTGTAATCAGCGTGCGCAGGTCTAAATTTATTTTTAATATTTTCATAGTCTTTTGAACGAACATCTTTATTTCTTATTTTTAAGCCTATTGGAGTGCCTGTGCTTAGCCCTTTGTATACCCCTGAAATTATTTCTATCTGATCTTTTTCATTTCTTTGACTAACAAATTTTGATGTTCCAGGTTTCCTTCTATCTAATTCTTTTTGTATCACTTTTTTTCTTATAGGTATTTTAG
>CAYRXL010000063.1:0-5450 GCA_964428295.1 uncultured Alphaproteobacteria bacterium | reverse complement strand
TGTGAGTTTTAAGTTCTGGCCAAAGCTATTACCAGGCATTCTTAAACCTTACTAATATCTGGAGCATTAACGTTTTTCATCCCTATAATATTATATCCAGAATCGACATGGATAATTTCACCAGTGGTTCCAGAACTTAGGTCAGATAGTAAATATAATGCTGCCTTGCCAACATCATCTAATGTAGTATTTCTTTGAAGGGGCGAATTATACTGGTTCCATTTTAAAATGTATCTGAAGTCACCTATACCTGATGCAGCCAAAGTTTTAATAGGTCCTGCCGAAATTCCATTCACCCTTATTCCTTCATTACCTAAATCTGCTGCTAAATACTTTACACTTGCTTCCAATGCAGCTTTAGCAACACCCATAACGTTATAGTGAGGTATTACTCTTTCTGCTCCCATGTATGACATGGTTAAAATGCTACTATTAGAATGTAAAAGTGGTAGAGTCTTTCTTGCTATTTTAGTTAAAGAATAGCAAGAAATTTCCATGGTGTTTAAAAAATTTTGTCTAGAAGTATCTATGTATCTACCTTTCAACTCTTCTTTTTCTGAATAAGCTATTGAATGGACTAAAAAATCTAGACTATTGAATTCTTTTTTTATTAGTTGAAACAGTTTGTCTAAGCTAGAATCATCTTGGACATCACAGGGCGCAATAAGGTTAGATTTTACTTTAGCAGCTAAAGGTTCTATTCTTTTTTTTAAGGATTCATTTTGATAGGTTAATGCTAAATTTGCTCCTGCATCATAGCATGCTTCTGTGATACCCCACGCTAAGGACCTTTCGTTTGCTATTCCTATTATCAATCCTCTCTTGCCTAGTAGTAAGTTTTTGTAGAACTCTTTATTTTTCATATTCTATCTTCCTAATAATACTAAATTATAATACTATATATGAATAATTATCAATCAAGTATTCTAGTAAAAATTATAATAATCTGTATCATGTAAGGAATTAAATGGTAAGAGCTGGAAAAACTATAATTTAAATTATAGGAACTGTTTTGCATATGAGTTATATTAGAGATCCTTTAAATGTTTTTCATGATTGGTATTTAGAAGCAAAAGAAGAAAAAGATCAATTGGTTGATGCATTTTGTTTATCAACAGTAAATAGTCGAAATGAACCTTTGTCAAGGATGGTTCTTTTAAAGGACTACGGCAGTAGTGGTTTTGTTTTTTATACAAATCTAGAAAGTGAAAAAAGCTTAAATATTAAAATAAATCCTACTGTTTCAATGTGTTTTTATTGGCATCATACGGGAAAACAGGTAAGGGTAGGAGGAGAAGCATTATTAATTGAGGATGAGAAGGCAGATAAGTACTTTGAGTCAAGGAGTAATAAGTCTAAAATAGGGGCGTGGGTAAGTAGACAATCTAAAGAATTAGAAGGCGGAATGAAAAATCTATATTTGGAAATAGAAGAAGCAGAGAAAAAATTTAAGGATAAGGATATTTTAAGACCAGATCACTGGAGTGGATTTAGAATCATACCATCGTTATATGAATTTTGGCAAAGGGGTGAACATAGATTACATGAAAGAATAGTCTATAAAGCTTCTAATATATTATCGAGGAAAGAAAAAATTAAATTATGGAAGAAAGAAAGACTTTATCCATGATAGATTCTCATATGAAAGTTTTATTTTTTGATGTTTTTGGAACCATAGTTGATTGGAGAGGGTCTCTTATCAAGATTGGAGAAGAGATTTCAAAAAAAAATAAAGAAAATTACGATTGGCCATACATTATCGATAAGTGGAGAAGTTGTTACATTCCATATATGAATAAAGTCAGAACTGGTCAGTTGCCTTGGACTATTCTAGATGACTTACATATGATGTCTATTAAATATGTTTTAGAAGAGATGAAAATTAATACTATAGATTCACTTCAACTAAACTTTTTGGTCCGAGGTTGGCATAAGTTGCAACCTTGGCCAGATTCAGTGAATGCATTAAATAAATTAAAAAATAAATATATTATTAGTAGTTTATCAAACGGGAATATTTCCTTGTTGGTTAATATGGCAAAACACTCAAATATTTCTTGGGATATTATATTATCTGCAGAAAACTTTAAGTTATATAAACCTGACTTGAGAGTTTATAACAGCGCTTGTCGTCTGTTAGGAATAAGTAGTAAACAGGGAGTTATGGTAGCCGCACATAAGTTTGATTTAGAGGCTGCTGATAACTGCGGTTTAAAAACTATATATATAAATAGACCTTTTGAATATGGAACAAAAAGAAAGATTTTATGCCTGATTCAAAATTTGAAGCTGATCATATAGTAAATGATCTATCAGAAATTTATGATTTAACCTTATGATTATTTTGGAAATAGGAGAGCTATAGTTTCTGCAGACATAGCTAGTTTTTCACTATCTAGGATTTCTATCTCAATTTTGCATTTTATTTTTACACCTTCTCTATAATCAGCTGCTGAAATTAAGTAAATTTTTGCTCTTATTTTACTTCCACAGACAACTGGTGATATAAACCTTATTTTATCAGAACCGTAATTTAAGGTAGAAGATATGTTTTTGCATTTCCAGATTTGGTCTACAAACATTGGAATAAGGGATAGTGTAAAATATCCATGTGCGATTGTATTTTTAAAAGGACTTTCTCTTTTTGCTTTCTCCTTATCTACATGTATCCACTGATGATCATTTGTAGCATTTGCAAATGAATTTATCTTGTTTTGATCTACATAAAACCAAGTGCTGGTTCCAAGTTCTTGCCCTTGCATTTCCTTTAGCTTGTTCAAGGAAGAGATAATATTAATTTTGTTTTTCTTCATATTATTCTTATTTTATAGTAATCTAATTTATATATCATAGGATACATTAAATATATGACTAAAAAAAATATAAAAGTTAATAATAATTATAACAATGATTTAATTTATGCAGTAACAAGAGAAGGTGCTACAGAACCACCTTATTCAGGTAGTTTGAACAAAGAAAACAGAGTTGGAAATTATTACTGTGTAAATTGTGAAAAGATATTATTTACCTCCAAAACAAAATTTGATTCAGGATCGGGATGGCCTAGTTTTTACTCACCAGCAACTGAGTATGCTTTAAGAGAATTTGTAGACAATAGTTTTGGAATGATAAGAACCGAAATAAAATGCTCTGGTTGTGATTCTCATTTAGGCCATGTGTTCAATGATGGTCCTGAGCCGACGAGTTTAAGGTATTGTATAAATTCAGTTGCCTTGTTATTTAAAGAAAAGTAGCCCTATTATAACTTATGATTTATAGGTATTGAGCGCTTCAGGATTGGCACTACATAGAGTTTTGACTGTTTCCATGGTCTTTTTTTGTCTAATAAGCCATACGAGCCATTTTTTTTCAATAGATAAGCTAGAATCATATCCGCAGATTGATCCTTCATATATACTTGATAAAATCGCCTTATATGCAGGATTAATGTTTTTTGTATTTGAATGTATTTTTGCATTATAGTACGTAAAGGTATTAGTAAAATCTTGATTCCAATTCATTTTATTTAATTTTTTTTGTAAAAGGTTATAGTTACCATTTTCAGTTGCTAATCCTAATTTTATTGCATCATTTTTATTTAATGTTTTAGTGAGAAGCAATAGTTTTAATGTTTCTTTGTATCCAATAATCCTATTTAATCTCTGGATTGTACCAAGGAGAGGCATTAAACAATTATTAGATTCATAAAAATTTAAATTAGTATTATTTTCTGTTGTTATTCCATGGCAAGATAATGCTAATTCCATTGCGGGACCCTGAACTTTACCTTTGAGATTTGCAATAAAAACTTTAGAACTCTTTTCTATAGATTCTGTAATCAATTGTAAAAATGTATAAAACTCCATCAATTGTTGAATGGACTTATCATAAATTAATAGATCTTTTAATAAAAAACCTGAATTAAAGTTTCCGTAAATTTCGACCTTATTAATGCTCTTATCTTGATCAATTTCATCAAGAGTTTCTTTAAGTTTTGATAGACTTTCTGTGCTATATATAGAGCCTAGAAGTTTAATTTTTGATTTTTTTTTTTCAAATAAAAAATTTGTACTTTTTGTCACTAAACCATTCACTTATTATACTCTTTCTATTATGGTGGCAGTTCCCATTCCAGCTCCAACACATAGTGTGATGAGTGCCGTAGACAAGTTTCTTCTTTCTAATTCATCTAATACAGTTCCCAAAAGCATGGCTCCAGTAGCTCCAAGTGGGTGTCCCATAGCAATTGATCCTCCGTTTACATTCACTTTTTGATTATCTATATTTAGGGCATCAATGTATCTTAAAACAACTGCTGCAAAGGCCTCATTAACTTCAAATAAGTCAATGTCATTGGTATTCATTTTGCTCCTTTTTAATACCTTTTTAGTAGCATGTTCTGGACCAGTTAGCATTATTGTTGGTTCAGTCCCTATTGATGAGAATGCCTTTATTCTCGCTCTGGGTTTTAAATCAAGTTTTTTCCCTATTTCTTCATTTCCTATTAATACAGCTGCTGATCCATCAACTATTCCTGATGAATTTCCAGCATGATGAACGTGGTTAATTTTTTTATTTTCTGGGTATTTCATCATAGCAATTTTATCAAACCCTACTTCTTTACCTAATTTCTCAAAGGATGGGTTTAGAGGAGCAAGACTTTGCATTGTGGTGTTCTCTCTAATAAGTTCATCAAAATTTAGCATGATTATTCCGTTTTCATCTTTTATGTCAATAATACTATTAGTAAAGTAGTTTTTTTCCCAAGCGTTGGTAGCCTTTTGTTGTGAATCCACTGCAAAAAGATCTACATCATCTCTTGTGTAGTTATACTTTGTAGCTAATAAATCAGCAGAAATTCCTTGGGGCACAAAATAAGTTTTAAATGCTATAGATGGGTCTGTCATCCATGCTCCTCCGTTACTACCCATAGGTACCCTAGACATGGATTCAACACCACCTCCTATAGTCAAGTCTGATTGTCCGCTTATTACTTGAGCAGCAGCAATATTACATGCTTCTAGTCCTGAAGCACAAAATCTATCTATATCAGAGGCTTGTTCGTTTACAGGGAGCACACAACCTAACACTACATCGTCCAGCAATTTTGTATCTAATGCATTTCTTTCTTTTATAGCTTTTAATGACTGTGCTGCCAGTTTTACTGGTGTAACTTGATGTAAAGAACCTTTCTCCTTTCCTATTCCCCTTGGTGTCCTTACGCAATCATATACATAAGCAGTATTCATAATTTTTTCTCCTATTAGTTAATCATAAACTTCGGCTTATTATTTCTTTCATTATCTCATTACTACCGCCATATATTTTTTGCACTCTCGAATCGGCGTATGCTCTTGCTATAGGGTATTCCCACATGTAGCCATATCCTCCATGCAATTGTAGGCATTTGTCTATTGCCATACATTGTAATTCTGTAGACCAAAGTTTAG
>CAYRXL010000062.1:1671-9554 GCA_964428295.1 uncultured Alphaproteobacteria bacterium | reverse complement strand
TTAAATATATGTTCTTTTATAGGTCATTCCTCAGTAAGATTATGGGCTATGGGAAG
The DNA here is from genome assembly GCA_964428295.1 of uncultured Alphaproteobacteria bacterium. Lineage (GTDB taxonomy): Bacteria > Pseudomonadota > Alphaproteobacteria > TMED109 > TMED109 > CAYRXL01. The sequence goes on along the minus strand of CAYRXL010000062.1, from coordinate 9,498 downwards.
TTGTGCAATGGAAAGGGAGGCTAATGATTCAGAGCTGGAAGAAATGGAGAAAATAGTTGTAAATGCAATGAACAATGGTTCTATAGGGTTTGCGACTTCTACATTTGAAGGGCACAACGGACATCAAGGAATACCCATGCCTTCTAGATTAGCAAACAAAACTGAACACAAAAGACTTGTTTCAGCAATGTCTAAACAAGGAAGAGGGGTGTTTATGTTAACTAAAGGATCTTCAACAACCATGCAAGATATTGAGGAGATCATAGATGGTACAGGTAGACCTGCGTTGGTAGCAGCTATATTTGATAATCCAAATCTTGATGGTTTGGGCTATGAACAACTAGAGAAGATGGGAGAGTCTATCAATAAAGGTAAGGAAATTTGGGGTCAAGTATCTTGTAGAGATCTCACTATGGAATTTACAATGAAAGAACCGTATATGTTTGAAGGGTTATCTACGTGGAGTTCTTTTATAACGGGAAAAAGTGATTATGATAGAATAGAGAAATTAAAAAATAAAGATTTTAGAATAAATCTAGAAAAGGAAATATTAGATAAAAGAATACCTAGTTTATTTAATGGTGACTGGAGTAAGATAAAGCTAATAAAATCAAAATCACAACTTACTAGTACTTGCGAGGGAAGATCAGTTTTTGATATTGCTAAGGAATCTGGAAAAAAAGAGATAGATTGGATGTTAGATAATGCAATTAATGGGGGTATGGATGATTTATTTATTGCTGTTTTACTTAATTCCAACGTTAAGAATGTTGGTAAGCTTTTGAATCATCCTAATAGCTTGATCTCTCTTTCTGATGCAGGAGCACACTTGTCCTTTTTTTGTGACGCTGGTTTTGGTCTTCATTTGTTGGGGTTTTGGGTTAGAGAGAGAAAAATAATGTCTCTTGAGGAGGCTATACACAAATTAACAGGAAAACAAGCAGATATATGCCGTATTTCAAAACGTGGAAGATTAGTACCTGGTTACTATGCCGATATGATTCTTTTTGATCCAGAGAAAGTTAATGTATCTAAATCCTTTAGAACCTATGATCTGCCTGGAGATGCAGAAAGGCTTATAGCAGAATCAGTTGGATTACATGGTGTTTGGGTAAATGGGAAAAATACAAAGACTGAGCAAGCGATAAATGCAGGGAAGTTAATTCGAGAATACTACTCATAGGAATCAAGAATAATTATTCTCGATTCCTATTTTTGTAGATTTGTTTTACCAAATATTTTGTGCCGATACCATGGCAAAAAGCATTGGAATTGATAAAAGAGTATTTGTTCTCGAGAAAAGCATGGCAGTTTTTGCTGAGGATGCTTTGGTTTCAGTATCTACTTCTACTATACCTAATGCCCTTTTTTGATTGGGCCATATTACAAACCAAACATTAAACCACATAATAGCTCCAAGCCACATTCCAATTCCTATTGCGGTATGTTTAGCAACGCCATCTTGAGTTCCTAGAAGGATAGCTTCAACTAGGTAACCTTCTATATGAGATAAAATTAGTCCAGATATGATAGTAAACATGGCGGCCCAACGAAAGTACCACAAAGCTGCAGGGGCAATAACTTTTCCTATGGCAGGTTTTTGATCATCTGGTATTTTAGGCATGTTAGGGATTTGTACAAAATTAAAATACCAAAGTAATCCAATCCACATAATTCCTGATAGTATATGAATATATCTAAATAGAAATGACCAATATGTTTGGTCTAAGACTCCAGTGCTATAATTATAATAGTATAAAAAAAATAATACAGTTAAGACAAATCCAGCTATAATTGTTTTATTTAAAGATGTTAGTAAAGACGTCATTTTCTCTCCCCTAGATAAAAATAAAACTCAATTAAACTATTTTGATAACAATATAGTATATATCATAGTTTTAAATTTAAAGCATTTTAAAACGAAACCAAATTATTTTCCAAAAATTCCATATGGTTTTGCCCATTTAATTAGTCCATCTGTAGTTGACGCTATGGGATGGTATTCACATCCAATCCATCCTGAATAGTTCATTTTTTCTATTTGATTAAGTATAAATGAATAATTAATTTCTCCAAGATTAGGCTCATTTCTGTTAGGGATTCCAGCTATTTGAAAATGGCGAATATTTTTAATATTAGATTTAATCGTTTCTAATATTCTTCCTGAAGTCATTTGTAAATGATATATATCACATTGTAATTTTAACCTAGGGTGACCTAATTTATTAATTATGCTAGTAGCTAAATTTATTGTATTTAAAAAATAGTTAGGAATGTCAATAGTATTTATTGGTTCTATTAACATAGTAATATTAAATTTTTCTGCCTCCATGCAAGCAATTTCTAAATTGTTTAAAAAAGTTTTGTGAAATAAATTTTTATTGGAATAGTAAGGTTTGGTCAAAATTCCAGACATAATATGCAATTTTTTACACTCTAGAAAGGAAGCGTAATCAATTGCTTCTGATAAATTTCTCTTAAACTCTTCTTCTCTTCCTGGTATTGCTGCAATACCTTTTTCTCCTTTTTCAATATTTCCAGGAGGTAGGTTAAATAGAACTTGACTAATTTCATGATCAGACAATAATTTTTTTATAAGATTAATATCATAATTATAAGGAAACAAGAATTCTATGCCTTTAAATCCTGCTTTTTGAGCTTCGTTAAATCGATCGTAAAATGGTTTTTCTTTAAAAAGGAAGCTTATGTTAGCAGAAAGTTTCAGCAAAGAATTATCCATTTTAAATGGTAAATTATATGGTAATTAAATTAATTTTTTTATTTTTTTTAGTTTTTATTTTTTCTCAAAATAATATCATTGCAAATGATAATAAAGTAGAAAAAAAAGATATATTTAAAATAATTATAGATCCTGAAGCAAAAATCTCACTTCACCAAAGTGGAGCTAAAACAATAATTTCTGGTAGTTATTCTGGGTTTATTACTGGGTACAAACTACTTGATGGAGCTAAGGTTAATTGTAACTTGATAGGAAGATCTTTTCAAGGAAGAGGGTTTAGTTGTGGATTTGCTGAAATAGAAGAGCTTTCTGGTATATGTGTTTTTTCCAAATCTGAAAATGATTTGATTATTACAAAATGGGAATGTTCAACGGCAGTAGGTGAAAATGGTGATGCTAGATGCAAAGGAAAAGCATCCTTCGTAGATAGTGCAGGAAGTTACTCAGGGATTAATGGCAGTGCTATATTTGAAGCTCCGTTAATAAAGGAAATATTAAAATCTAATTCTAGTTTTCCTATTATTTGGAAAGCTAATATCACAATGCCAGAAAGATTATAATTAGGAAAGGGTCATTTAAGTTATGAAATTACTTTATACTCCAGTATCCCCTTTAGCTAGAAAATGTAGAATCATTTCTAGAGAACTTGGCCTAACCAAACAAATAAATGAAGAGATTACTACAACAAGATCTGAAGATTCAATAGTTATGCAATATAACCCTACTGGAATGGTTCCTGTTCTAATAACTGATGAAGGTAATAGCATATGCGAAACTTCAATAATATGTAATTATCTTGAAAAACAAAGTAGTAACGTAGAATTTATTCCTCAAAATGAAAAAGAATACTGGTATTTAGCTGGTTTAGATGCAATTGCATCACAAATGTTAGAATCAGTCGTGTCAAGAGCTAGAGATTTAAAATTTAAACCAGAACAGTATCATTTTCCTGAGGGAATTAAATATGAACAAAGAAGAATTCAAAGAGCATTTGACTTTCTAGAAAAAAAAGAAGATATTTTTTTAAAAAATGTAAACAGGTTGCATATCACTTTGGGTATGACCTGTCTAGTTTTAGATAACTTTTTTCCAAATGAAGAATGGAAAGAAAACAGAAAAAATATATTAGAAGTCTATGAAAATTTCAAAAGAAGAGAATCGTTTATTCAAACCCAAAATACTGGCTAGAAAAAGAACGCATTAACATGAATAATGAAAACATTTGCTTGGTAATAGGAGTGGGACCTGGTACTGGTTATGAGACTGCTAAAATATTTTCTGAAAACAATTATAAAGTAGTGGTTGTAAGTAGGACTAAAGAACGCGTTGATAAAATATGTTCTGAGTTAAAAAATTGCTTTGGATTTATTTGTGATGTTTATGATTTAGATAAATTGATAAAAACTTGCGAAACTATTAAAAAGGAAATTGGAAATCCTTCAGTCTTTGTGCATAATGCTGTAGCTGGAATTCTTGAAGGTGGAGGTGGAAAAACTTTTTTAGAAGGCGATCCAACTAGATTAGAATATAATTTTAGAATTAATACCACATCTTTTCTTTATTTAGCCAGGTCATTAGTACCCGATATGATCAAAAAGGGTAGAGGTTCAATAGTTGTAACTGGAAACACTGCAGCTAAAAGAGGAAAGGAAAAATTTGCATATTTTGCCCCCACAAAAGCTGCTCAAAGAATATTAGCTGAATCAATGGCGAGAACTTTAGGACCAAAAGGAATTCATGTTTCATACTTTATTATTGATGCTGCTATAAACACTGCACGAACAAGACCTGTATTCTTTCCTGAAAAATCTGATGACTTTTTTTGTGAACCTAAAGATATAGCAGCAGAGATATATCGTGTTGCTCATCAACCGAGGTCTGCTTGGTCTTTTGAAGTAGAGCTTAGGCCTTTTAGAGAAAATTGGTAAATGGCAATTAATTTTTACTATTAGAAGATATGATTATAGCTCAAATAGGACATCCAATTCTTAGAAAACAAACAAAAACTATAAGTCAAGAAGAATTGGCTACTAAAAAAATTCAATCTATAATTGATAAATTAATTTTTACAATGCGTGAGTTTAATGGTGCAGGCTTGGCAGCAAATCAAATTTATGAGCCTTACAGAATATGTGTTTTAGAAGTATTAGAAAATGAAAGATACGCATTTCTGCCAAACATTCCACTAACTGTTTTGGTTAATCCAAGAGTTTCAATTCTGAATAAAAATATTAAATTTTATTCATATGAAGGCTGCCTAAGTGTTCCTAATTTAAGAGGGAGGGTAGAAAGATTTTGTGAAATTCATGTAGATGCGCTAGATAGATATGGAAACAAATTCTCTAAAGATTTTTACGGATTAGCAGCAATAGTGTACCAGCATGTAATTGATCATTTGGATGGTGTGTTATTCACAGATCGGCTAATTGATAAAGGGTCACTAACTACTTATGATAATTTTAAAAATTATCATTTGAAAGACTATGAAAATGAAATAAAAAAGCTAAATAACCAGTATGAATTTAGTCAAGTATTGCTTTAATAGAGCTAAAGTTGATCTTTCCTGTAGATATATAATATGTTAATCCTATATATTCGTATATCATGTTGTTAAAATTTGTTAGTCCTCTTATACTGGGAATCAAGTCTGTAATGCTAAAGTTACTAGAATATCCGTATGTGAAAACTTTGTAACCAATCCCTTAAGCAGTTAGATAGCTTCTTAGTGCATGATATTTATCTGTAATTACTAATATTGGATAGTTGCTATCTGTTGGGATGATTTTTCTCAAATTTATGCTTGTTTCGTAGGTATTTTTACTTACTTCATCTAGTATACAATTTTCTATATTTAGAAAAGTTTTTATAATCCTTGATTCACTTGGAGCTTGAGTTTCAGTTTGTCCTCCTGAGATTATTAGAGGAACTTGGTTTTTTTTAGCTAATGAAATACCCAATTGAGTTCTTTGCAGTGTTTGCTTTGTTGGTGACCATTCTCCAACTATATTCCTATAAATACCTCCTGTTAGTACTATGACTGCCTTGACATCGTTTTTAGAGTTATATTGGTTAGTAAAATGAGTCAGAGGGAAGGATAAAATTTTTGTTGAAATAGGAATGCTAGTGAAAAATAATAAAACTAAAGCTAGATTGAGCAACCTAAGTTTTGAAGATTTTCTGTAAGATGCTATACCAAAGATATATATTATAAAAACAGGTATAGGTAAGTATATTAAAGTTAGTACTATGTTTTTCATGATCACCCTAAAGATCACTTGACTATTTAAAAAAATAACTAAACGGTGTACTGTCTGTAGTATTCAAACTATAATTAATCATAAATCAAAAATGAGGTTAAGTCAAAAATGGAAGATTTTTATTTTCAAACTGTACCTAAAATAACTTCTGGTTTTGGTCAAATAAATATTGTAGCAGAAGCTTGTAAAAAACTGGATATTAACAAACCACTGGTTGTTACTGATAGCGGTATAAAGAGCACAGGATATGATGAAAAAATTAATGCGATTTTATTAAGAGAAAATATTACACCAATTTTTTATTACGGGGTTTTATCTGATCCCCCAGAGAGAAATATATTTGAGGCAGTTGATTTATTCAAAAATAATTCTTCTGACGGAGTTTTAGGTTTTGGAGGAGGGAGTTCTATGGATGTTGCAAAAGCGACATCCTATTTTAGTATTAACGATGTAGATATTAATGGTTGTTATGGAGTAAATAAGCTTTTAGCTAACAGAGCCCCATTGATACAAATTCCAACTACAGCTGGAACAGGGTCGGAAGTAACTCCTATTGCTATTTTTACACTAGAAAATGAACAGAAGATGGGAATAGTAGATCCAATATTATTTGCTGACTGTGCAATCTTAGATGCTGAGTTTACTTTAGGTTTGCCAGATAGTATTACTGCATATTCTGGTATTGATGCGATGGTTCATGCCATTGAGGCATTTACTACAAAACTTAAAAAAAATAGTATTTCTGATACACTTTCAATAAAGGCTCTTCACTTGATTGGAAACAATATTCGTAAAGTGATTAGAAATCCAAAAGATAAAGAGGCAAGGGTTAATATGTTATTGGGGTCCATGTTGGCGGGTATGGCATTTTCTAACGCACCATGCGCTGCAGTACACGCATTAGCTTACCCTATAGGAGCTCAATTTCATGTGCCTCATGGGCTTTCAAATTCCTTGGTTTTACCTCATGTCTTGAGATTTAATATTCCAAAAGCTGAAAAAATGTATTGTCAAATTGCTGATTCTTGCTTACCAGAACTTATTGGTAAAAGTTTCAATGTGCAAGATTTTATCTTAGGCATTGAAAACTTAATAAGAGATATTTCAATTCCAAAAAGATTGAGTGAAGTAGGTATTAGTCATAATGATATCCCAAAACTAGCAGAGGATGCTTTAAAGCAGCAAAGACTATTGGTAAATAACCCTCGAGAGGTTAAACTAGAAGATGCCATATCAATATATGAGGCTGCATTATAAATAAATCATATTAAATGCAAAATGTTGTAGAAGGTAATTTGGATAAATGGCTAATAATATTAGTATTACTATAGATGTTATTTCTGACCCAGTTTGTCCTTGGTGTTACATAGGTAAAAAACACTTGGATTTATCTTTAGAGCATTTTGATGAAGTTAATACAGAGATCAACTGGCATCCTTATCAATTAAATCCAGACATGCCATTTCAGGGTATGAATAGAAAAAAATATTTGTCTTCTAAATTTGGAGGAGAAGAAGCTGCTGAGAAAATATATAGGAGGATCTACTTAGCTGGAAGGCAAACTGGTTTAAGTTTTAATTTTTCTGCTATAAAAAAAATGCCAAATTCATCATTAGCTCATATTCTAATAGATGTAGCAAAAAAATATGATAAGCAAAATTTAGTATTGGAAGAAATTTTTAGAAATTTTTTTATTTTAGGAAAAGATATTGGAAAGAAAGAACTATTAATTGATATAGCAGATAAATTAGATATGTGCAGAAAGATAGTTGGAAAATCTCTATCAGATACTAAAAATTTTGTTGAAATTAATTTATGAGATGAAAACTT
>CAYRXL010000062.1:0-1661 GCA_964428295.1 uncultured Alphaproteobacteria bacterium | reverse complement strand
ATACTCGGTGCAAAGCCTATAGAAAATTTTATCGAAGCTATAAATGAAGTGTATTATACTAAACTAAAATGCACCCGTAGCTCAGCTGGATAGAGCGTTTCCCTCCGAAGGAAAAGGTCAGAGGTTCAATTCCTCTCGGGTGCACCAATAAAGAGGAAAAACAATTTTATGAGCATAAGTCAAAATGAATTTTGGAATGAGGAAGGAGGTAAGTTTTGGTCTGAAAATAAACAATTAATGGACAATATGTTGTATCCTTTAGGTAAAGTGGCTCTTGACGGTCTTAACGTAAAGGAGGGCATGCATGTTTTGGACGTAGGATGTGGAGCTGGTTCTACTACCATAGAATTGAGTAGTCTTGTAGGACGTGAAGGTTTAATCACTGGCATTGACATTTCTAATCCTTTGACTAGTAAAGCAAGAAAACTCTCTAAACAATTAAATCTTAAAAATGTTAATTTTAAAGTTTTTAATATACAGACGACTGATTTGTTACCAGATAGTTTTGACCGCGCATATTCTCGCTTTGGTTTAATGTTTTTTGAAGACCCGTTTGTAGCTTTCTCTAATATAAATAATAGCCTAAAATTAGATGCAAAATTATCTTTTGTTTGTTGGCAGGAACCTAAATTGAACCCTTGGCAATATTTGCCTATTAAAAAGCTTATAAATTTCATAGATTTTCCTACTTTTGAACCTAGACAGCCAGGTCCTTTTGCTTTTCAAGAAAAGGAGTATATTACTAAAATACTTATCAAAAGTGGGTTTAAAAAAATACAAATCCATAGTCATAAACAAAATATAACTCTTTTTAAAGGATTAAATTTAAGCCAAGCAGTAGAAAAGTTTCTTAGTATGAATCCAATTGTCTCTCAGGTGATTAAGGAAAAAAATAATTCTTTTAGGTCTAAAGTTTTTGGAGCAGTAGAAGAGGTATGGTTTCCATTCTATAAAAATGATGTTTTACAATTTCCTAGTGCTTGTTGGATAGTTAATGCATGTAAGTAACTTAATCATTTTCTTCAGGTTTATATACTTTACATACTGGATTTGAATTTTTTATTTCTGCTTTGCATAGGTATTTTACATTTTTGTATTCTAATAATAGAGCGCTTGGAGCAACCAATAGAACATTACCTTGGTTAATTATTTTGACTGAATTGACTGAGTTGTCAGAATTAGTTTGTTTGTTTAATGTGTAGTAGAATGTAAAAGCTAAGAAAAGGGTAAATCCTATAACAATCAGATAAAAATAATTATTTTTTTTCATTGTTATTAGTTGAATAAACTGATCAAATTGGTTTTCTAAAACGTAGGGTCATTCTATCACTCTCTCCTATTTCTAAATACTTATTTTTATCTTGTTCTTCAAGTTTTAAAGTGGGTGGTAAGGTCCATACACCTTTGGGATGTAATTTAGTATCTTTAGGATTAGAATTTATTTCAGATTTTCCCTCTAGTATAAATCCAACTTTTTTTGCTAGATCTATGGCAAGCTTTTCAGTTACATATCCAGAGGATATCATTTTTTCTGTAGAGAAAGACTTTGGTGCTCTATGTTCAACTACGCCAAATATACCTCCTGGTTTCAATGCATCAAATGAGACTTGAAAAACTTCCATAAGATAACCACTCTTTAGCCAATTATGTAAATTTCTAAA
>CAYRXL010000061.1:3254-9568 GCA_964428295.1 uncultured Alphaproteobacteria bacterium | reverse complement strand
TGCCCCATCAACAAGCATTTGGAGACCTTTTTCAAAGAATTTTTCTGGGACATCTTGCACTTCAAGGGCCATCATACCATCTATTCTAGCTATGGTAGCTAATTCAGAAACCCTCATTACTAATTCATCAACTTTTTTGGCACCTGGCATAAATACTTTCATGATTACACCAAAATGACCTAAAAACATTGGAAGTTCAGATCTATACATAACGGCAAAGAAAGTTCCGCCAAGTACAATCAACATGGAAGGAGTGTCAATATACATTGCTATACCTCCAGCAGCAGCCATGGCTCCTGCTATCATGCCCATTGCACCTATAAAACCTATTAATGATGCTATATCCATTTTTGAGTCCTTTTATATTTCTTCAATTACAGTATACTGTGTTAATTACAAGATGAGTTTGCAATAATGAGACCAAAGTAAAACATATTATGAGCTTATACAATATTATTTTAAAATTAATAAGTAAGATTAGTATATTAACTACTAGTTTTATGGTTCTCTCTAATACTACTTTTGCTAATGATTCCTTTTATATAAAAGACCATATAATTATTGATTTAGAAAGAAATTTAGAGTGGATAAGATGTTCTGTAGGTCAGGTGTGGAATGGATCTGAATGTAGTGGTAATGCTATAAAGCTAACTATGAGTGAGGTGTCAGATGCTATAAATCAGGCTAATGAGCAATTAGGTGGAGAATGGAGACTCCCTAATAGAGAAGAGTTGGAAAGCTTGGTATGTATGGAGTGTATAAAAGTAAAAATAGATTTAGTTGTTTTTCCTGATACCCCTTATGAGCCATTCTGGACTGGAGAGAAAAATAAATGGTCAAAAAATTATTATTGGACTGTAAATTTTTTTACAGGTCATACCTTTGGAAGGTTTCCAGGATCAATCCCTAATTTTGCTAGACTTGTTCGGGATAGATGATTTTTTTTCAATTTTATAGAGTATTACCTTTACTATAAATCCTAAAGTACCTAACAAGCAAATTGTAACTGCAAATTTCATTGGGGTTAAGAAAGAAAAGAATGAGAAACTATCTTTTTTTACTAAACCTATTACAACTATCATAAATACAGCAATGATGAACAACCGTATATATCTACAGTTTTTGCATAAAGCCAAAGCAATGAACCCTTCAATAATATAAAAGTTAAAGTATAAGTGATTTGATTTTTTGTTGTCAAGAAGTTGACTGTTAAAATTAAATTAACAAATTAATATTTTTAGCTTCGCTATCATAATTCTATAGAAATAACTAAAAATAACACTAATTAGGAAAATAATTATAGTCATCATAGTGACATTTAGAAACGTCAAATTAAAACTTTGATTGTAAATAAAATGTGGGCGAAATTGCATTATATTAATTAATTAGGAGATAGATATGCAATTAGGTCAAAAAATAAACTTAAGACATAGTCAATCTATAGTAATGACGCCTCAATTGAGACAGGCTATAAAATTACTACAGTTTTCCAATATAGAGTTAAGTCAGTATGTAGAAGAAGAAATGGAAAAAAATCCTTTTCTTGATTCAAATGATTTAGAACAAAAAGATGGAGAAAAAATTAAAAATATTGAAGAAAAAACCATTGATACTAGCAGTGCAATAAATACGGGAATATCATCAAACGATGATCCTTCTAGTGAAAACGACATAGAAAACAGGTGGGATGATGATAGAAACTTAGTCTCTAGAGTGTCGAAAAGAAATATATCCTCTGAAAATTTATCGGCAATAGAAAACAGAATACCTGCTCCAAAAAAATCTTTAAGAAGTCATTTGTTAGAGCAAATTTTATTAGATATTTCTGCAGAGAATGAAAGATCAATCGCTATAAACTTACTTGATTTGATAGAACCTTCAGGCTGGATTTCGGCCGACCTTAAGGCGTTATCAGAAAATAATGGGTTATCTTATGATAAAGTTCAAACTGTGTTGCAGAGATTGCAAAAGATGGATCCATGTGGAGTATTTGCTAGAAATTTAGGCGAATGTTTGAGAATACAGCTAGAAGAACAAGGTAAATTAAATACTCAAAATGTAATATTAACAAATAATTTAGACTTACTGGCTAAAGGTGAAATTAAAAAACTATGTAAATTAACCTCTTTAAATGAAAGTGAATTGTCAGAATCAATAAATGTATTGAAGAAATTAAATCCTAAACCTGCAGAGAATTTTGACAATGATAATATTAATATAGAACCTCCTGATGTTATAATAGAGAGAGTCCGTGGGGCATGGAAAGTTGCACTGAATCGTTCTACACTGCCAAGCCTTTATGTAAACGAAAATTTTGCAGGACAAATTAAACACGTAAAAAATTCAGATAGTGATAAGAAATATATTGGAGATTCAATAAATTCTGCCAGGTGGCTTTTGAGAGCTATAGAGCAAAGAAATAGCACTACTTTAAAGGTAGCCCTAGAAATATTGAAGCAACAAAAAAACTTTTTTGAAAAAGGCCCAGGGCATTTAAAGCCGTTAGTGTTAAAAGATGTAGCTGAGGCTATTAGTATGCATGAAAGTACAATTAGTCGTGTAACTAGGTCAAAACTATTACAAACACCTTGGGGCCTTTTTCAGATGAAGGATTTCTTTAGTGGTTCAGTAGGAATAGCAAAAGAAGGAAAAGAGCTTTATGCTTCTAAAACTGTTAGAGAAAATTTAAAGAGTTTAATAGAAAATGAACCAGAGAGCAAACCATATAGTGATGATGAATTATCTAAGATAATGAAAGAAAGAGGAATAGAAGTTGCGAGAAGAACAGTAGCTAAGTATAGAGAAATTATGAATATTCAATCATCGGCAGAAAGAAGAAGAATAATGAGACTTAATAAAGTTGTAAATATAACAGCTCATTAATCGATAATTAATTGAATTAGAAAATTATCTTTTTAAGGAGTTAGAAGCTAAAAATGTAGTCATTGTAATTTCTTCATTAGTAGGAAATGGATTATGAACATAATTTCCTAGAGGTACTATTCTCTCTTCAGAAAGTTTGTTGTTATCATCATATATTCCAATATTTACAGCCAAATTTTCTGTGATATTTTTAATGTTATCTTTTATTGTTGAATGATTCTTATTTGATTTAATAGACATTTTTTCCTCCATTTTATATGGAGTTAATTGCATAATTTGTGCCATATTTTAGTTAAATTAATAAATTATATATTGATCAAGGGCGTTTCTTCTGACATTTTGATTAATGGAATTGATATTTTTTTTATATTTTTAGATGAAAAAATTTTTTCTTTATAAAGCTTTGAAGAAACAAACAAAATTTCAGAATCTCTTTCTGATAGTACTGTGTTACTCCAATTTACACCTTTTAATGACTCAAACAATCCAAATATCTCATTCTTTTGGATGACTTTTTTTATATAATTTCCAGATGAGTCCATAACCAAAGCTCGCCCATTCAATACAATGAAAAAGCAGTTAGCTTTACTTCCTCTCGCTAAAATTGCTTCCCTATGAATAAAGTCTTTCCTCAATTTAGCTCCAATAGCCTGGACAATGATTTTCAATAGTTATCGCTAAGCTCTTTAAAATAATACTGGCAACTAAACTTTCTTTTTTCAAAATATTTTTAATATCATCTTTTTCTATTTCGGCAAAAATACAATTTGTTTTAGCTCTCATAGTTCTAGAATAGGTTCTTTCAAGAATTATATCTATCAAACCCAATATTTGCCCTTTTTTAAGTAATCTAATTTCAGCAGATTCTCGGTTTTCTTTCAAAATACTTACAGATTCCACTGCCCCTTCTAATATCATATATGATATTTTTGCATTTTCTCCTTGATCGTACAATATATCTCCCTTTTTTAATATTTTAGTATTAAGAGACGTAAAGGAAAACATATTGTCATTACTATAATTATTTTGCTCTAAAATGCCATAACTAGTCATATTATAAGAAACGGATCATGTAGAAAACTTTTAGTTATATGATTATATTTTTTTTAAAATAAACTTTCTTGAAAGAGTTTTAATCATACCAAGAATCTATCTGTTTAATAAGTTTCTTTGATTCTCGAATATAAATTTGATCTATATGAAAGCTTGAATCAAGTTCTAATGCTTTGTGTAAGAGTCTTTTAGCCTCTTTTATGTCTTCATCTTCCTCTAGTAGGGAATAACCGTAAGCTATTTCGTAATATGCTGCTATGGGGGATAGAATTGATTGAGAATTAGATTTAAGTAGTAATTCTGCTTTAGTATAGTGATTCCTTGCATGTTCTGGTAGAGCTTTGTATAAGGCTTTAGCCATAAAAGCACCTGCTTTATTAACAATTTCTGCGTGCCAGGTTCCTTTAGAAATATGAGCTAAAATATTTTCATTGTTTATTTCTATAGCTCTGTTTAAATTTTTTGACACTCTTTCCGCGAGTCCTTGAGTTAGAGCACTCATGATTCCTATATTTTGACTATATCTACCAATTGAATGGGCTGCTTCTACATAGGCTTCATCATTTTCTGGTTCTGATAAAATTATTTCTTGAGAGATCTTATTTGCCTCTAAAAATATTTCTTTAGCTTCATCTTTTCCCAAAAAAAAATGACCGTATATTGACATTACCCTAGCTTGAAAAACTTTTGCTTCAATAGACTCTATTTTAGAGGCAATGTTGATAGCTTCACTATACTCTCCCTCTAAGAATTTTTGTCTTGCATTTTCTATTTTGCTTCCTTGTCCTAATACTTCCATGTTTATTAAGCAAAGAAACAAAAAGAATACAAAATATTTAAAAAATTGTAATATAAAATTCATAGTTTTAATTCAAAAACAATTGTATATTATAAATTGATATTTAGGTATAAAATTATGTATAAAATATATCATAATAACCGTTGTTCTAAGTCTAGGAAGACATTAGAAATTTTAAAAAATAAAAATGTAAAATTTGAAGTATGTGATTACCTGGCTAATCCTTTAAGCAAAGATGAGATAATTTTTCTGTTAAAGTTATTGAGATTACAACCAATGGAATTAGTTAGGAAAAATGAAAAAATATATAAAAATAATAACTTAAAAGAGTGTGATTCGGAACAGCTTATAGATGCGATGGTAAAATACCCCATATTAATTGAAAGACCTATAGTAGTTTCTGCAGGAAAGGCAGTTATAGGTAGGCCTCCAGAAAATGTACTTAAAATAATTTAATAATAATTTATTGGATAGTGATAGATGCCTTGGATTCTCTATTTAATCCTCTTAAAGTATATATAAAGGTTTTATTCGTACTTTCCTCAGTCAATGGGAAAAGTTTTCCTACGGAACCTAAACTCAGTTTGTCTCCCTTTTTGAGTTGTATGCCTTTTTTATTGAATTCCTTGATTAGCCATAAAACCACCCGAATTGGATTTCCCATTAAAGAAGAAGCTTTTACTATTTGAATAATATTTCCATCGCCATCTTCAAATATGGTTTCCATATCTGCTAGTTTTTGCAAAAATTTTTCTGTTGCCTGAATTTCAATACCTGGGCCCATTACCATTTTGGTAGCCAGCATATTTAAAGCTACTACATGGTGTCCAGTTATTACTTCTCCTTTTACAAATCTTAGCGCAGGTAGTTCAATATATGGATGTACGCTTATTAAATGTTGTAAAACTTGTATTTCGGTTTTGGCTTTCATTATATCAGTATCTTTTACTATTACCATTAAGTCAGGTTCTATAAAGGTTCGGTATCCAAAATTTTTTTCTATTGTAGAACCATTGGTTAAGAACATGTCTTGATATAAAACACCAGTTGTGGGTGTTTTAATTTGAAAACGCTCTTGGGTTTTTTTCCCGGTAAAACCTACTTTATACCCTACGGGCAATCCAAAGGCTTTTTGGTATATTTTGTTTAGTTTTTTTTGTGTGCAATAAGCATCCTGAAGAGTCATTTCTAGTTGTAAAGATTTAACTGGATTTTTAGGAAATCCTTTCGCAATCTTTTTTACTTCCATATTACTGAGACAAGCTGATTGAGATGGAGTTACATAAAATAAACATAATAAGATAGAAAAAATCTTAATGAGGTGTTTATAATAGTTATTTATACCTATATATTTCATTTTTTAGAATAAACATACTTTACGTGGTACTACTATACAACATAAAAAAACGATTGGATTTTATAACAATTAAAAAAAGTGTTTTTGAAGGAATTTAATTAGTATTGAAGTAGCCTTTATTTTTAATAGTTTCCATGCTAAAGCTTGAACTTACAGTATTTATAGGAATACTGTTTATTAACTTTTTATATATACTGTCATAGTGCTGCATATCTTTAGCAT
>CAYRXL010000061.1:363-3244 GCA_964428295.1 uncultured Alphaproteobacteria bacterium | reverse complement strand
GCAGGTAATCGTTTTCTCCTGAAAGTCTATAAACTTCCATGATTTCTTCGATGTTTGTTACTGCTTCTGAAAATTTAATTAGCCATTTTTTGTTATGCTGATTAGTTTTTATAGTTACAAAAACAGTTAAACTTAACCCTACCATTGCAGGTTCTATAATGCTTGTATACCCTAAAATGACATTATTTGTTTCTAGGGATTTTATTCTACTCCAAACTGTAGTTTTAGACGAAAAAACACTTTTAGCTAGTTTGCTTATTGATATTTTTGCATTTATTTGCAAATAACGAATAATATTCCTATCGAGCTTATCTAAGCTTGATAATCTGTTTTTTTTCTTAGTTAACATGAATAATTTCCTGATTTATTAATTTATATAGAATTAAATACTAAAAAGTAGTTTGAGTTGTAGTATTTATAAATATATTATCAATCATATGTCTTTAAGATTAAACCAGTTAGCCCCTAACTTTGTCGCTATATCTACAGAGGGGGAGATTAACTTTTATGAGTGGATAGAAAAAAGCTGGGTTATTCTATTTTCACATCCTAAGGATTTTACACCTGTGTGTACTACTGAATTAGGAATACTTTCTCAAATGCAAGACCAGTTCTTAAAAAAGAACTGTAAAATTATTGGTTTAAGTGTGGATAGTGTAGATAAACACAAAAAATGGATACCTGATATAGAAGATATATCAAAGACTAAACTAAACTATCCTCTTATAGGAGACGAAGATTTAAAAATTTCTAAACTTTATAATATGCTACCTCATGCAGAAGAAGGAGATTCGGATAACAGAACAGCGGTTGATAATTTAACTGTAAGGTCAGTATTTATAATAGGTCCTGATAAGAGAATAAAAATGATTCTTACCTATCCCATGAGTACGGGAAGAAACTTTAATGAAATTTTAAGAGTATTAGAATCCTGTCAATTAACACAGATACATAAAGTTGCCACACCCGCAAACTGGAAAAAAGGTGATGACGTAATAATAGTGCCTGCGCTAGATAACGATAGAGCAAAAGAAATATTTCCAAATGGGTGGAAAACTGTAAAGGAATATTTAAGAAAAGTAGCAGATCCTTCTTGAATTTTCATAATCAGCAATACTTGCAGAATTTAATTTAATGTCTATTATATTCTAGTTAAATATTTATTATTTTTCTTTTTTTACTAAAATGATTAGATGACTATAAATTTTAAAGATTTTTTTGCTAAAGGATTAGGCAAGGCATCTGATTCATATGTGTCAATGCCCAAGTATAACTTTGTAGGAGGGCATAATGCGGAAGAAAATATTCCTATAATAGAGCTTGTGAATTCTTCTAAAAGAGTATTAAAAAAGTATGGTCATAATCTGGCTCTATATGGTAGTAAAAGTGGCCATCAAGGTGACTTGAAGTTAAGAAGATTTTTAGTGAAGTATTTAAAGAGTCATGCCCAAATTTCTATAAAAGAAGAAAATATTCTTATTACTTCTGGATCGCTTCAAGCCTTAGACCTTGTCAATACTACCTTTTTGAATAAAGGTGATTGTGTGTTAATAGAAGAAGCAACTTATGGTGGTGCACTTGCAAGGCTAAAGAGTCGGGGAATAAATTACTTTGGCGTGCCTGTAGAACAGGATGGAATTAACACGGAAAAATTAGAAAATATATTAAAAAAAATGAGAACTAGATCGATTGTTCCAAAATTTCTCTATACTATACCGACTGTACAAAATCCTACTGGAACAATTATGAGCAATGAAAAAAGAAAAACATTAATTGACATTGCTGAAAGATATAATTTTTTAGTATTTGAAGATGATTGTTATGCTGATTTAACTTGGGATAGGAAAAGGCCTGGTGCCATCTATTCGTTTTCTAACTCTAATAGAGTCGTGTACTGTGGCTCATTCTCTAAGTCTATAGCACCTGCTTTCAGAATAGGTTATATAGTGGCTGATTGGAAGGTTATTAGTCAAATTATGTCTGTAAAAAATGATGGAGGAACAGGTGCTATTGAGCAAATGATTCTCGCAGATTTTTGTGAAAAAAATTACGAAAAACACCTACTGAAAGTTATTAAAACATTAAGGCATAAATGTAATGTTATGATAGAAAGTTTGAAATCTGAATTTGGTTCTACGGCTGAATTTATCTATCCGCAGGGGGGTATATTTGTATGGGTTAAATTTTCTGATTGTATGGACACATCTTTATTAGCGGAAAAAGCTAGTTTTAATGGTATCACTATTAACCCAGGTTCAGATTGGACAAGTAATCCTGAAATTGGAAAAAAGATGATAAGGGTTTGCTTTGCCAATCCTAGTGAGAATCTTATTAAAGAAGGTATTAAAGAATTAGCATCACTGTGTCACAAGGAGTTTGGTTTTCCTAAAATTAGCTCAAACATAAAGAGGAGTAATTAAATACGTCTATTTCTATAAAAAATTAAGTATGGTATGCTTAAAAAAAAGTAATAATTCATACGTTATATGTAAGATAATTAAGGAAAAAATTATTATATATATATAATTATATAAACTCATTGCTCACAATTTAACTAACCTCTTTCCTCTATTATTTCCATTCAATAACCCTATTAGAGCTTTTGGAGCATTTTCTAATCCTGCATATATATCTTCAGCTACTTTAATTTTTCCAGCATTTACCCAATCGTAAAGTTTTTTTTCAACTAGTTTAAAATTATATGCTCATTTAATGAAATAATATTATAAAGTTAAAAAGACATTTTGATATTATTCAACCAAATAATACTTACACTAATTGTAAAATTTGATATAAAAAAGTAACCGCCTATTAACTTAAGCTTGGTTAAAATTAATTCTGTTATAAGATAAATTTTAAATGAGCAAATGGCGACATAAAT
>CAYRXL010000061.1:0-325 GCA_964428295.1 uncultured Alphaproteobacteria bacterium | reverse complement strand
ACCTCTCCAATGGCTGGATTTAGGCATGTTTTTACGAGCATACTAGGTGCTGCTGGCGCTATTTTATTAATTTTCTCTCTTGCATTAGGTATTTATGCAAAATTTATGGCCTGGTGGAAACATGGATGACTCTCAAAAACTCGCATTATTATTGAATATTTTAAATTTTAGATTTAATCAACTTGACCAAAGAACTTTTCCTAAAGGATATTATGAATAAACTAGTATTTTGTTGCAAAATTTTGACCTAAGCCCAAGTGGATATGTGGAGGAGTTACATGATGTTTAAAAATCATCAACCCGTTTATTTTCTTTTCACTACCTT